>DATEFI010000093.1:0-5572 GCA_035280705.1 Rhizorhapis sp.
TCGACGGGATCCGAACCCGCGACCTCTGGTACCACAAACCAGCGCTCTAACCAACTGAGCTACGATCGCCACAAAGCGCCAGGCCGAAAGATGACCAGCGCGGAGGAGGCACATAATGGCGGGGGCGGCCCAGCGTCAAGCATTGTTGTGGAAATGAGGCGAAAAAGCGGGCGGGTCAGGCTGTGCCTTGCGCCGTTTCAAGGATAATGCTCCCGCAAAGTGCAGGCGAAGTGGCGACCGGGTGGGCTTGCACCCGAGGCGGTTTTCAAGTTTGTTGGACGTCCACCGCTTGCGGGTGCGGGGCGCCGCTATGAGCTGAGGTCAAGATTTTTCACGGCAGAGGCAAGCTCAGCCATTTCCATGCCGATCTTTTCAAGTACGCCTGGCGGTGATGTCTGGGTGCGACCGAAGCAAAGGTCGCCGCGTAGTTTCTCGTGGCTTTCAGCCATCCGAAGAACCGCATAGGCGATAGCAAACTGACCGTCTCCCGCACGTGCGCGGTCTTCAAACTCATCTAAGATATGCTTCGTCATGCCTTGCGCCCCATGAGATTGGCGGACAGGGTGGGATTCGAACCCACGGTGGGCTTGCACCCACGGCGGTTTTCAAGACCGCTGCCTTAAACCACTCGGCCACCTGTCCGCGCCTGCCGGCGGGTCAGACCTCTTATCGGCGATATTGGCAAATCGGAAGGGCAAAATTCCCACAAAGGGGATTCACCTGCCGGGCGGTCTGTGTCACAACCATGAGCAGCATTTTGATTAAACAAGAAGAATATGCAGGCCAGGGACATGCGATTTCTAGCGATAGCCGCCTTGCTGATGGGCACTTCCACTTCCGCTCAGGTGCCGATGAGCGTGCCCGCGCCGCAGGTTCAGGTTCAGGAGGTGGCGGGGTTTCAGGCCTATCTTGCATCGCTCCGGCCCAAGGCGCGGGCGATTGGGGTGAGCGATGCGACGCTGGACAATGTGTTGCCGACGCTGACCTTCAATCCGCGCGTCATTCAGCTCGATCAAACGCAGCCGGGCGGTTCCTTTGATTCTCCGATCCCGAATTTCGAGCCCTACCGGCTGCAGCATGTCGATGCGGAGCGGATCGGCCGGGGAAGGATCGCCTATCAGGCCAATCGCGACAAGCTGCGGGCGATCGAGCAGCAAACCGGCGTTCCTGAGTCGATCATGGTCGCCATTTACGGGCATGAGACCAATTATGGCTCCTTCACCGGAGACTTCGATCTCGTCCGGTCGCTGGCGAGTTTGTCGTTCGAAGGACGGCGGCGGGCGCTGTTCGAGCCGGAACTGCTTGCGGCATTGAAGATGCTGGATGAGGGCGTTCCGCGTGCCCGGCTGGTCGGAAGCTGGGCCGGGGCGACGGGCTATCCGCAATTCCTGCCCTCCGTCTATCTGCGCGTGGCGAAGGACGGCGATGGGGATGGCAAAGCGGACATTTGGTCCAGCGAGGCCGACGCGCTCGCCTCCATCGCCAATTATTTTGTCGATGCGGGCTGGCGCAGGAACGTCCCTTGGGGGATCGCCGTGACCGTGCCGTCGAATCTCAATCGGGAAGCAATCGCGAACCGCACGGCCGCCATGCGCTGCCCGCGCGTTTTCGAGCGGCACAGCATGTGGAAGAGCATGGCGGAATGGCGGCAGTTGGGGCTGGTGCCTCAAGGCGCGGCCTGGCCAGGCGACACGGTGATGGCGACGCTGCTGGAGCCGGACGGGCAGGGGAAGACGGCCTATCTGCTGACCAGCAATTATCGCGTGATCCTGGATTATAACTGCTCGAATTTCTATGGCTTGTCAGTGGGACTTCTGGCTGATGCGGTGGACGGTTAGGCAGGCATTGATTCCGGGGGCGGCCATGCTGCTCGCCGGATGCGGCATGGTGGATGGCAGGGGGGACAACCGGCTGCCCGGCCCGCCCCGGCGCAACGCGGCGCGGCCCGTGCTTGATTATCCGGTGAAGATCGGCCAGCCCTATCAGGTGAACGGCGTCACCTACACGCCCGCCGACGTGGCCGATCATGACGAGGTCGGCTATGCAAGCTGGTATGGCGGCGATCATGAGGGAAGGCCGACGGCCAATGGCGAAAGTTTTCGCTCGGAGGGCATTTCGGCCGCGCACAAGACATTGCCCTTGCCCTCTTATGTGGAGGTGACTTCGCTGGAGACGGGGCGGACGATCCTGGTTCGGGTGAATGACCGGGGTCCGTTCGTGAATGGCCGGGTCATCGACTTGTCAAGTGGTGCCGCCCGGCAGCTCGGCATGCGCCGCAATGGCATAGCGCCGGTGCGGGTGCGCCGGGTCAATCCGCCCGAGCAGGAACGCTCCGTGTTGCGGAGGGGCGGGCAGGCGGCAGAACGGTTGGCGGCGCCCGAACCGCTGCTGTCGTCGCTTCGTCAAAGGCTTGGCGGGCCGCAACGGCCGACAGCGCCCGTCCAGTTGGCCTCGGCCGCGCCGGATGCGGGCGTGACCTATGCCGTGCCGCTGTCCCCGGAGCCATCAGCGGCAAGCGGAGCTTATGTCGTGCAGGTGGGGGCCTTTGCCAGCCGTGAACGGGCCGATGGCCTCGCGGCGCAGATCGGGGGCTGGGTAGCGCAGAGCAATGGCCTCTGGCGCGTGCGATACGGTCCCTATCCCAGCGAATCCGCCGCACGTCAGGGCGTTGAGAAAGCGGCTGCGAAAGGCTATTCCAACGCCCGCATTATGACTAATGACGTCAGATAATCCGCCTTGCGAATCCCATAGAGAGACCGAATGAAAACCCTCCTGACATCCGTCCTTGCTCTTGCCCTGGCCGCCACTCCCGTCGCTGCGGCCGCGCCGCCCTATAATACGGAAGCGCCGATCGCCTATATGCAGGACTTGTCATCGGGCGCGGTGCTCTATTCGAAAAATGCGGACCACCGGATCCCGCCCGCCTCGATGGCGAAGATGATGACGACGCACATCGCTTTTCGCTTGATCCAGAGGGGCGAGTTGAAGCTGGACCAGAAATTCGTGGTGCGGCCCGAAACCTGGAAGCAATGGCACGGACCGCAGGCGGGTTCCACCATGTTCCTCTCGCCAGGCGAGGAAGTGAGCGTCGAGAATCTGCTGCACGGCATAGTGACGCTTTCCGGCAATGATGCATGCGTCGTGCTGGCAGAGGGGATTGCGGGAACGGAACAGGCCTTCGCTGCGCTGATGAACGAAGAGGCCAAGCGACTGGGCATGAACAACAGCCATTTCGGGAACAGCAATGGCTGGCCGGATGAGGGTGTCACCTATACCACCGCGAAGGACCTCACCCGCCTGGCGCGGGCGACCGTTGAGGAAACCCCGGACCTTTACAAGCAATTCTACGGCACGCGCGAATTTACCTGGGGCAAGACCATGGGCGGCGCCGCCATTACGCAGGGCAACCGTAATCCCCTGCTCGGCCGGGTGGAGGGCGCTGATGGGCTGAAGACGGGCCACACCGAGGAAGCGGGCTTTGGCTTTACAGGTTCCGCTGAACAGAATGGCCGCCGTCTGATCATGGTGGTGGCGGGGCTCGAGAGCTTCAACGGCCGGATTGCTGAATCGGTCCGCTTCATGGATTGGGGCTTCCGTGCGTGGAAAGCGCAGCCTTTGTTCAAGAAGGGGCAGGAAGTCGAAAAAGCGCCTGTGCAACTCGGCAGCGAAAGTGAGGTCGGACTTGTCGCTCCCAGGAATCTGGCGGTGACGCTGCCGCGTGGGGCAAGTGCCAATATGAGCGTAAAGCTGGTCTATGACGGACCAATCAAGGCGCCGATCAAAAAGGGCGACAAGATCGCGCAGCTTGTTGTTTCGACGCCCGACACTGCGCCGCAGGTGATGCCGCTGGTCGCTGCCAATGATGTGGAAGAAGCCGGCATTTTCGGCCGCCTGTGGAACGGCTTAATGTCGCTGTTCGGGTGACCGGCCGGTTCATCACGCTGGAGGGTGGAGAGGGCGCGGGGAAGTCGACCCAGCTCACGGCGCTCGCCGCCGCGCTGACGGCCCAAGGACTTGAGGTGGTCACGACCCGAGAACCGGGCGGGAGCGCCGGCGCCGAGGCGATCCGCGAACTGCTGCTCAAGGGCGATGGAGACCGCTGGAATGCGCGGGCCGAAGCGCTGCTTTTTGCCGCTGCGCGGGCCGATCATGTGGAAAAGATGATCCGCCCTGCTCTGGCCGCGGGGAAATGGGTGATCTGCGACCGTTTCCTCGACAGCAGCCGCGCCTATCAGAGCGAGGGCAGCGGCCTTGATGATGCCGACATACTGGCCCTGCATCGCTTTGGAAGCGAAGGGCTTTTGCCGGATCGCACGCTGGTTCTGAAGCTGCCACAAAAGGAAGCCGAGGTCCGGGCGGCCGTTCGCGATGCCGGCGCGACGGACCGTTTCAGCGCGCGGGACAGGGCTTTTCACCGGAAGGTTGCCGAAGCCTTTGAACGCTATGCGGCGCTGGAGCCCCAACGCTTTCGTCTGATCGACGCGTCGGGCAGTACCGAAACGGTGACGGCGCGACTGATGGGCGCGCTTTCGGACCTTCTGACATGAGCAGCCTCTTCGGCCAGGACGCGCAGATGCAGGCTTTCCTGGCGGCGAATGCCGGAACGCGAATGCACCATGGCTGGATATTGGCGGGCCCCAAGGGACTGGGAAAGGCCAGCTTCGCCCGCGCCGCCGCAACTCGGCTGCTGGCCGAAGCAGCGGGGCCGCAACCTGGGGGGGAGGGGTTGTTCGTCCCTCAAGGGCACCCGATCCGCGCCCTGATCGAGGCGGGAACGCATCCGGATTTCAAATATCTCACTCGTCTCGAACGGGAGTCGGGCGATCTTGCCCGCAACATCAGCATCGATCAGATCCGGTCGCTGCAGCGTCTGTTCAGCAATGCTCCTTCGCTTTCCAGCCGCCGGGTGATCATCATTGACGCGGCCGATGACTTGGAGCGGGGCGCGGCCAACGCGCTGCTCAAAAATCTGGAGGAGCCTCCTCCGGGCGCGCTGTTCCTCCTCGTCAGCCACGCGCCGGGACGCCTGCTGCCGACGATCCGTTCCCGCTGCCGGATGCTTCGCTTTTCTGCCTTGGATGACAAGCAGATGGAAGCAGTTTTGAGGAAAGACCTTCCGCAGGCGGACGCGCAAGAGATTGCCACGCTCATAAAGGTTGGGGAGGGCTCCCCCGGCAAGGCGCTGAGCTTTGCGGGCCTGGATTTGGCGGGGATCGAAAAGAGTTTGGCCGCGATCGTCCGGGACGGGGACCCCTCCAACGCGGAACGGCTGGCATTGTCGCGCGCGCTTTCCACCAAGGCTGGGCGCCCGCGTTATGAAGCTTTTCTGGAGCGCGCACCCGCTTTTATCGCGGCGCAAGCGAGGGCCGGAAAGGCCGCAACGCTCCCGGCCGCGATCAAGGCCTGGGAAGAGGCGCGACAGCTCTCCGCCAGTGCGATCCCGCTGTCACTCGATCCAGCGACTGTGGTGTTCGAGATGTGCGGATATGTTGCGGAGGCCGGGCGGCCAGAGGGGTGAAACTGGCTTCTCTTGAAATGCTTAACAAAGAAAACCGTCGTCCCTGCGGAGGCA
>DATEFI010000094.1:0-7951 GCA_035280705.1 Rhizorhapis sp.
GATTTGTCGAGATTTTCAGGGCGACTGACGGCATCCCCCGCCGCATCAATGCGCTTGCCAGCCGTGTGCTGCTGCTGGGGGCCATCGACAAGCTGCGGGTGATCGACGGCAAGGTCGTGGAAGCGGTGATCGCTGACATGGTCCAGGACGAAGAAGCGGCAAAGCCGCTTGCTGCCGTCCCCAAGCCCCGGGTGGAGGCCGTCGCAGCCGAGCCGGTACAGGTCATTGAGGAAGCCTGGACAGTGACGGCGCCGTTGGAGCAGCCCGCACCGCCGCAGCCTTCCAGTCTCAGGGCCGAACTCGAACATCTCCGTGAGGCGGTGGAGGGACCACGGCTTGCCCGTCCGGCACCGAGCGGTCCCGATCCGCGCCTTGAGGAGGCGCTCGCTCGCCTCGCCGGCCTGGAAACGCGGCTCGACGAACAGGAAAAGGCAATTCGCCAGATGCTCGCGCTGCTGGTCGATTGGGTCGAGCGGGATGAAAAGGAAATGGCCTATCTGCGTGGCAGCCGGGCGGCCTGACGAGAGGGGGAGGGGCATTGCCCGGGATCGATGCTGAACGCCCTTTCCGTAGATGTCGAGGACTGGTTCCAGGTCGGCGCCTTTGAGCACATGATTTCGCGTGAGGATTGGGAGTGCTTACCCTGCCGGGTGGAGCGCAATTGTGACGCCGTGCTGGTACTGTTCGAAGAATCCGGGGTCCGGGCGACCTTCTTCATCTTGGGCTGGTTGGCAGAGCGTTATCCCGCGCTCATCCGCGGCATTGCCGAGGCGGGACACGAAATTGCGAGCCATGGTTATGACCACCGCCGGGTCTTCACTTTCACGCCGGAGGAATTCCGGCAGGACCTCAGGAAATCGCGGCAGCTGATCGAGGATGCGGCCGGGAGGGCCGTCACCGGCTATCGGGCGCCCAGTTTCTCCATCGATGCGCGGACTTCCTGGGCGCACGCTGTGCTGGCGGAGGAGGGCTATGCCTATTCCAGCAGCGTCGCGCCGGTGAGGCATGATCATTATGGCTGGCCGGAAGCGCCGCGATTTGCCTTTTTGCCAGTGAAGGGCAACGAGCTTGTGGAGTTGCCTGTCACCACTGCCCGGTTTGCGGGCCGGACATTGGCCGCGGGCGGCGGCGGTTTCTTCCGGCTGCTGCCCTATGGCTTTTCAAAATGGGCGATCCGGCAGGTGAATGGCGAAGGCCGTCCCGCGATCATCTACTTCCATCCTTGGGAACTGGACCCCGATCAGCCGCGCGTTGCTGCTGCTCCGCTGAGGTCGAGGCTGAGACATTATAGCCGATTGTCGGCAATGGAGAGTAAGCTCAGGAAAGCTACGGAAGATTTCCGATGGGGCCGGATCGATCAGATACTGAGCGAAGAGCGCGCGAAGGCCCTTGCCTTTCCGCCGCTTGCGAAGGCCGCCTGATGAACGCGCCTTTCAATCCTGGAGCTTTAGCTGTGACGCTGGCCGATCTAGACGATCAGGCGGAGCTGTCGGCGCTGGAGGCATTTGTGCGGAGCCGGACGGACTCAACGCCGTTCCACCGCGCGGCATGGATCAAGGCGGTCGCGACCGGGACTGGGCAGAGAGCGCATTGTCTCGTCGCCCGGGATGCCGCTGGGGCAATCAGAGGCGTCCTGCCCCTGACCGAAATCCGTTCCTGGCTGTTCGGCGGCGCCCTTGTGTCCAGCGGATTCGCGGTTGGAGGCGGCATGCTGGCGGACGGCGATTATGTGGCTGAGACGCTGGCGCAAGCGTGCTGGACGCTGGCGGAAAGTCTTGGCTGCACCACGGCAGAGTTGCGTGGCGGGCCAGCGCCAGCGAAGGGCTGGGTCACGAAATCGGACACCTATATGGGTTTCTGCAAGCCCCTCGAAGCCGACGACGAGGCGCAGTTGCTGGCTGTTCCCCGCAAGCACCGCGCCGAACTGCGCAAGGGGCTGGCCAATAATCTCCAGTTCGAGATTGGCCGCGACCAGCGGCTACGCGACATCCACTACACGCTTTTCGCTTGCAGCGTCCACAACCTGGGGACGCCGGTATTCCCCCGCAGCCTTTTCGAAGCGGTGCTCGATGGATTTGGCGATGAAGCCGACATTGCCGCGGTCTTCCATCGTGGTGAGCCGGTTTCCTCGATCCTCAGCCTTTATCATGGCGAGGCCTGCATGCCCTATTGGCAAGGGTCGAGCGCGTCCGCGCGGGCCCTGCGTTCCAATGAGGTGGCCTATTTCCGCCTGATGAGCCTGGCGCGGGAGCGAGGCTATCGCCTGTTCGATTTCGGCCGTTCCAAGTCCGGGACCGGACCTGCGGCCTGGAAAAAAAGCTGGGGCTGGGAAGGGGAACCGCTCGGCTACCATGTCCGCGCTGCCGAAGGGCATGAGTTGCGGGACGTCAATCCTTTGAGCCCGCAATATCAGCGCAAGGTCCAGCTGTGGAAAAAGCTGCCGCTTGGCCTTGCCAACTGCATTGGACCGCATATCGCGCGTGGCTTGGGATGAGCGGCGAAATCCTCTTCATCGCTCACCGCGTCCCCTTTCCACCCGATCGAGGCGACAAGATCCGATCCTGGAACCTCGTGAAGCAGCTTGCCAGGATCGCCCCGACCCACATTGCTGCCTTTGCCGACAATGCGGAGGATATGGCCCATGCCGATGCGTTGGAAGAAGTGGCCGCAAGTCAAAAAATCATCTTGCGCAAACGAAGGCCCGCAGCAGCGACGGTGGCCGGGCTGATCAAGGGAAGGCCCCTGTCGGTTGCGCTGTTCGATCATCCCGAAATGCGAGCCCATATTGCCCGGCTGTTGGTGGAACGGCCAATTTCTACCGTGTTCGCCTATTCGAGCCAGGTTGCGCAATTTTTGCCGGCGCTACCCTCCGGCGTCCGTTTCATCATGGATTTCGTGGACGTGGATTCAGCGAAATATGCCGCCTATGGCGAGGTTCAGGGCGGACCGATGGGCTGGATCAATCGCCGCGAAGCCCGGAAATTGCTCGTCTTCGAGCAGCAGGTCGCCGGGCGCGCGGACCTTAGCCTGTTCGTCAGCGCGGCTGAGGCCGAACTGTTTCGGAGGCTGACAGGGCTAAGCCCCGATCGCGTGATGCCCGTCGAAAATGGCGTGGATCTCGACTATTTCAGCGCGGAAGCCGCTTTCGAGCCCTTGAGCCCTGAACAGAGGGGCGGCGGTCCGCTGGTCGTTTTCACGGGGCAGATGGATTATCGCCCCAACATCGAGGCGGTGGACGGTTTTGCCCGCCGGAGCTTCGTGCATATCAGGGAACGCCATCCGGATGCCCGTTTCGCCATTTTGGGGCGTAATCCGGCCCCTTCGGTCAAATCGCTTGGATCGCTTCCCGGCGTGATCGTGACGGGCGCGGTCGATGATGTGCGGGGCTGGCTTGCCTCAGCCGACATTGTTGTGGCGCCGCTGCGGCTGGCGCGGGGTATTCAGAACAAGGTGCTGGAGGCTATGGCGATGGGACGGCCGGTGATTGCGTCCCCTCAGGCTGCCGAGGGGATCGACGCGGTCGCGGGCACGCATTTGCTGGTTGCAGCCGACAGTTCGGCCGAGGTCGCCGCCGCGCTCCATCTCCTGCAGGACAGGGAAACTGCGCGGCGCCTGGGAAGCGCCGCGCGAGCGCGCGTTGAGGCGCGCTATAACTGGGATTCTACGCTGGCCCTTCTGCCATTCCTTGTGAACGGGGCGCGCGAGCCCGCTGAAAAGCAGGTCTGCGCCCTATGACGGCCGGGGCTCTATCCAGGCGCTGGAATGTCGTCATACGCCAAGGCTGGCCGAGGCAGCTGGTCCTGCTGGGCGTCGTTTGGCTCGCCTGTCTTTGGGTTTACCGGGATGATGTGCGGGCGATGGTTGCCATCTGGTGGAATTCCTCGAGCTATGGGCACTGCCTGCTCATTCCGCTGATCATCGCATGGCTGGTGCAGCAGCGGACGGCGGAACTGAAGCTCCTGACGCCAATGCCGTGGTGGCCGGGGCTGCTGTGGACCGCGGCTGGAGGGCTGGCCTGGCTGCTTGGAGACGCGGCGAACCTGGCGCTTGCACGGCACCTGGGACTGGTCCTCATGCTTCAGGGGACGGTCCTGACGGCTCTGGGGTCAGGGGTTTCCCGTGGCCTGATCTTTCCTCTGGCCTATGCCTTCTTCCTGGTCCCCTTTGGTGAAGAATTTGTACCTATTCTGCAAACAGTTACGGCCCATATTTCCCTGTTCTTCCTGGGGCTGTCAGGCGTTCCCGCCCATCTGAGCGGCGTCTTCATATCCACGCCCAACGGCTATTTCGAGGTGGCCGAAGCCTGTTCGGGCGCGAAGTTCCTGATCGCCATGGCGGCCTATGCGGCTCTGGTCTGCAACCTTTGCTTCAAAAGCTGGCCTAGAAGATTGATATTCCTGCTGATGTCGCTTGCCATTGCTGTCCTGGCCAATGGCATACGCGCGTTCGGGACCATCTATGTCGCGTATCTGACGAGTTCCGACTTTGCCGTAGGCTTCGATCATGTGGTCTATGGCTGGGTCTTCTTCGCCGTCGTACTTGCATTGGTCATGGCGGCTAGCTGGCCGCTATTCGACCGGAGGGCAGACGAGCCCTTCTTCGATCCTGACAAGTTGAACACAGGACCCGGCGAGCCTAGCCGACCGGTGGTGGCCATATCTCTTCTTCTGGCGCTTCTGGCCGTGCCGTCCTTATGGTCCGTCACCACGGCGGCAGCTTCCGAGCCTGTGCCGGACAGGATCACACTTCCCGACATCCCAGGCTGGACTCGCGTCGAGTATCGCCCCGCTTATCCATGGAAGCCGCGCTTTGCTGGTGCCGACCATCAACTGCTCGGCCGCTACCGCAATGCCAGGGGATGGGAAGCGGATCTGGCGATTGCCCTCTTTGCCAGGCAGGAAGATGGGCGGGAGCTGGTGGGATTTGGTCAGGGAGCGGTGGATCCCGAAAGCAAATGGGCCTGGTCTTCATCGGTTCAAGTTCCGCATGGCGGGCATGGCGAGGGCATTGTCGCACCCGGCCCGGTGACGCGCTATGTCGCGAGCTATTACAGCATTGGCGGCATGATCACCGGCAGTTCAGCCGAGGTGAAGCTGCAAACGCTGAAGGCGCGGCTTTTGGGGAGAGACCAGCGAGCAGTTGCGATTCTCATTTCCGCCGAAGTGAGGGATGGGCAACCGCATAGCGCCGCCATTCAGGCTTTCCTCCATGATCTGGAACCGCTCCGCCGCCTCGCCGATCAAAGCACGGGCAGAAAATGACTTTTTCCCGTTGTTGCTGGGCAAAGGCGGTTTCCCCGCCGCCTGTTTGCGCATAGAGCGTCTTCGCATGTGCGGCATAGCGGGCATCTTCCATCTCGAAACGGCCAAGCCGATCGATCCGGCAAGAGTCCGGCTGATGACCGACGCCATGGCGCACCGGGGGCCGGATGGCTCAGGCATCTGGACCGCGCCGGGAGTAGGGCTGGGGCACAGGCGGCTCTCGATCATCGATCTTGCCGGCGGCGCTCAGCCGATGCTGACAGAAGACGAGGCATTGGCGGTCACCTTCAACGGCGAAATCTACAACTTTGCTGCGGTGCGGGCCCAATTGGAAGCGAAAGGGCATGTCTTTCGCACGCATAGCGATACTGAAGTGATCCTTCATGGCTGGCGGCAATGGGGCACGGAATGCGTCCAACACTTCGATGGCATGTTCGCCTTCGCGTTGTTCGACGCGCGGGAGCAGTCGCTGTGGCTGGTGCGTGACCGGCTGGGGGTGAAGCCGCTGCATTATGCGACGCTGTCGGACGGAAGCCTGATCTTCGCTTCGGAGCTGAAGGGCTTGCTGGTCCACCCGCTGCTGCGGAAAGAGCCGGATGTCCGCGCCGTGGAGGATTTTTTGGGCCTCGGCTATGTGCCCGACGACGCATGCATTGTGAAAGGGGTAAGGAAGCTCGGCGCGGGCGAAACGCTGCTTCTGCGCCGGAGAACGCCCTTGCCGTCGCCCAGCCGCTATTGGGATGTAAGCTTTGCCGATCGGAGCACCGCAAAGCCCGCGGCATTGAAGGAAGAACTGCTTGCCCTCCTGCAGGGCGCCGTGCGTTCGCGCATGGTCGCCGATGTGCCCTTGGGGGCCTTTCTTTCCGGCGGGGTGGACAGCAGTTCCGTCGTTGCGCTGATGGCGGAGGTCAGCAAACGCGCGGTCAAGACCTGCACCATCGGTTTTGATGTCGATGCTCTCGATGAAAGCGATTATGCCGAACGCATCGCAAAACGCTTCGCCACTGATCATCGCCAGCGGCTCGTGTCACCGGACGACTATCCGTTGATCGACATGCTTGCCCATCATTTTGACGAACCATTTGCGGACGCATCGGCCTTGCCGACCTATAGGGTTTGCCAACTTGCCCGGGAAACGGTGACGGTGGCGCTCTCCGGTGACGGCGCCGATGAGGCCTTTGCCGGCTACCGCCGCCATCGCTTCCAGCATGGCGAGGAGCGCTTGCGCGGGTTTTTGCCGGAAACAGTACGCGGCCCGCTATTCGGGATGCTGGCGGGCCTTTATCCCAAGGCGGACTGGGCACCCCGGCCCTTGCGGGCAAAGACCACATTGCTCAACCTGGCCCGCGATGGTGCAGAGGCTTATGCCGCCTCGGTCGGGGTAACGGGGCAGGCGATGCGAAAGCGGTTGTTTACGCCAGACGTCCTGTCTGCTTTGCAGGGGCATCGGGCGGAGGACCGCTATATCCGATCCATGCGCGAAGCACCGGCGCGGGACCCGCTGGACCGCGCTCAATATGCCGATCTCAAAATCTGGTTGCCGGGCGATATTCTTACCAAGACGGACCGGATGAGCATGGCCGTGGGCCTGGAGGCCCGTGAGCCGCTGCTCGATCACCGGTTGGTGGAGTTTGCCGCGCGCCTGCCCGTTTCGATGCGGTTGCGCGGGCGTGACGGAAAATATCTGCTGAAGAAGGCCATGGAGCCCTATCTGCCTGCCAATATGCTTTACCGGCCGAAAATGGGCTTTGTCACGCCGGTCAGCCAATGGTTCCGTGGCCCTCTGGCAAAACAGGCCGCCGCAATCGCGGCAGGTTCCGCTCTGGCCCGAACCGGCTGGTTTGACAGCAAGGTCATTGCGGGCGCGGCGGCGGAACATCGCAGCGGGCTCAGCGATCATGGCCGGCTGCTATGGCAACTCACAATGCTGGATCGCTCCCTTGGCAGGCTTTTCAGCCTCTGAGCATCTCAGTGAACGGTCGGCGCTCGATCGCCGCCCAGGCCACGTCCGGATGGCCGGAAGGAAGTGGGAAGGACTGGATTGTAACGCCCCCTGTCCCCGCCCGCGCCGCCGAAGGAAATGATGCCCAGCGGATGCCCCTCAAAATCGCAGACCGGCAAGTCATAGGTGTCAAGCGCAGCCATCAGCGTGCGGGCATGATCAAGCATATCGCCCGGATGGCAGACTTCACGCAGTGGCTCCATAACAGCCGTTACCGGCAACTCGCCCATGCCGCGGGCAACGCTTTCGAGCGCCGTCCGCCACGCAATGATCCCAATCGCGTGTCCGTCGTCGTCCTCCACCGTCAGCATGTCCAGATATTCGGCGGCCATCAGTGCGGATGCCTGGCGAAGCGTCATGTCGGGCGCTGCCGTCCACAGGCCTTGGCTCATGGCCTCGGCCACACGCGAAGTTCCGTTGATCGTCCCCATCATCTCTCTCCCTTATATTGGCTTCAGGCTAGGACGGGCCTTGGCGGTAGGACAATGCGGAAAAATACCTATCGGACAAAATATGTGGCTGAAAATGGGACTAAAGATGGGATCGAAAGGGGGTTAAGAGGTGGCGTCCCCTCCCCCAAGGGGGAAGGGAGAGGGGAGCCGTGGGGTCGCCTTTTCAGGCGTTCTCGCGCTCAGCCAAGATCAGCCGGCGATTATGGTTGCGGTAGGCCTGGATTTGCTCGGTATAG
>DATEFI010000095.1:0-7000 GCA_035280705.1 Rhizorhapis sp.
CTTTGTGCAGTGCGCCATGTGTCACAAGGTGGACAAGAGCGGGACGCATGGCATCGGCCCCAATCTGCTTGGAGTTTATGGCGAAAAGGCGGGCGCAAAGGCGGGTTTCAATTTCTCCCCAGCCATGAAGAACTGGGGCAAGAAGCTTGACGATTCAACGCTGAACGCCTTCCTCGAAAATCCGCGCAAGGCTGTGCCCGGCACGAAGATGGCTTATGCAGGTCTCAAGGACCCGGCAAAGCGCAAGGAAATCATCGACTGGCTGAAAGCGCAGAAATAGCTTTCTCCAGCCGGAAGTGGGTGCCCTCTCCCCGCCGGGGAGGGCCAACTGGCCGGTAGCGCCAGCAAGCTCAACCTGCTGTCAGCGCCTCTACCAACGCCTTCACCTTCTTCTGCCGCCATTGCGGCAAGGGCGCGATGAGCCAATAAGCCTGGGAAGAGGTTCGCGTTTCCCCCCTCTGACGCACACGGCCTTCGGTCAGGTCCTTCTGCGCCAGCAATAGGGGCACGCTGGCATGGCCAAAGCCATTGGCCGCCGCTTCGAGCGCGAGACCGGCATCGGCAACCCGCATGATTGCAGTGCCGTCCTCCGCCGGACATCCCGGCCAGTCGATCTTGCGATCGGGGCCGCCTTCGGGCGCCTCCACGACGACAAACAATCCTTCGCCAAGTTGAACGCCCTCATGTTCGCCCGGCCCATCGGCAAGGCGCACTGCAAGGTCCAGATTGGCTTCAGTGAAATCCAGCGGCTCGTCCGCCGCCACCATGGAAAAGCGCAGTTCGCCATCTTCCGCCGCATATTTGGCAAGGCGAGCATTCAGCCATTTCGCCGTGAAATCGCGCGGCGCAGCGATGGTGAGCGATTTCGAAGTCTGCCCCGCCTGCATCGCCCGGACAGCTTCTTCAAATTGGAGAAAACCCTGCCGCAGCGCCTCCAGGCCGGCCTCTGTTTCCGGCGTCAGTTCCAGTCCCTTGGGCGTGCGGCGGAAAAGGACAACGCCCAGCATATCCTCCAGAGCGCGGATCTGCTGCCCTACCGCTGCAGGCGTGACGGCGAGTTCATCAGCCGCCCGCGTAAAGCTCAGATGACGGGCGGCCGCGTCCAGCACCCGCAGGCCGTTCAATGGCAAATGCGTGCGCTTCATTCGGCCACCGCCGGTGCGATCAGCGAGAAACGCGGTATGGCAGCGTCAAAGGTCTGTCCGCTTGCAAGAAGCATATGATAGCTGCCCTGCATGGCGCCGGTCGGGGTGGAAAGCGGACAGCCGGAGACATAATCATAGGCCGCGCCCGGCTGAATGACCGGCTGTTCACCGACCACGCCTTCCCCTTCCACCAGGTGCTGGACCCCGCGGCCATCGGTAATGACCCAGCGGCGCGTCAGCAACTGGACGGGCTCCTCGCCCTTGTTCTCGATGCGGATATGATAGGCCCAGAACCAGCGCCCCCGTTCCGGCTCCGATTGTTCGGGCAGGAAGCTTACCGAGACCCTGACTATGACATCTCGAGTGGTCTCGCTGAAGGGAAAAAGGCTCAACACCAGTTCAGATTCCCCTATCTTCCGATGGCCGTCAATGCCTGATCCAAATCCTCGATAAGGTCCTGTGGATCCTCAAGCCCGACATTGATGCGGAGCATGTCCTCAGTGATGCCGACTTCCAACCGCGCCGCTTCCGCCATGCCATAATGAGTCGTCGAAGCGGGATGGGTCATAAGCGAACGGCTGTCACCGATATTGTTGCTGATGTCGATCAGGTTCAGCGCGTTGAGCAGACCATGCGCCTCTTTCCGCCCGCCGCCGACATAAAGCGAGAAAATGGGCCCGCATGCGCTCATCTGCCGCATCGCCAGATCATGTTGCGGGTGGCTCGGGAGGCCCGGATGCAGGATTTTCTCCACCCGGCCTTCCAGGAATTTCCCGACCAGCAGGGCGTTCTCACTCTGCCTTTTGATCCGCAGATCCAGCGTTTCCAACCCCTTCAGCACGACCCAGGCATTGAAGGCGCTGAGCGTCGGCCCGGTGTTCCGGGTGAAGGGCAGCAGCGTGTTGAGGATGAAGTCCTGAGTGCCGCATACCGCACCTGCAAGCACCCTGCCCTGCCCGTCCATCATCTTGGTGGCGCTGTAAGCCACCACATCGGCGCCGAAGTCGATCGGCCGCTGAAGCACCGGAGTAGCGAAGGCATTGTCCACGACCGACACGATGCCATGCTCCCTGGCAAGGCGGCAAACCCCCTGCAGATCCACCACATCCATGGTGGGATTGGCCGGCGTTTCGAAGAAGAAGACCTTGGTGTTCGGCCTTATCGCTTTCCGCCACGCGTCGAGATCGCGGCCGTCGATGACCGTGGTTTCGATGCCGAATTTGGGGAGCAGCGTATCGGTAAGCCAGCGGCAGGAGCCGAAGAGCGCACGTCCGCCGACGACATGATCCCCCGCCTGCAACTGGCAGAGCAAGGCCGCCGTCATCGCGGCCATGCCGCTCGCCGTGCAGCGTGCCGCTTCGGCTCCCTCCATAAGCGCGATGCGCTGCTCCAGCATTTCGACGGTCGGGTTCTGCAAGCGGCTATAGGTCATGCCCTGCTGCTCGCCGGCAAAGCGGGCCGCGGCATCCTCCGCGCAGTCATAGGCATAGCCGGATGTCAAGAAGATCGCTTCGGACGTCTCGCCAAATTCCGACCGCGCCGTGCCGCCCCGGATCGCCTGGGTGGCAGGGCGCCATTTGGAGGTGATGCTGCGGTCCTGACCAGTTTTTCTTTTCATTTCTACCCTAACCGGAATTCCTATGACGAAACATTCCTATCCGTTCGCGGCGAACCCTTCGACTGCCTGCAAGGCAAGTGCTAGGGACGAACGGAGAAGGCGCTGATCCTAAAGAGCCGCCAAAACCGCGCTGCCCATTTCCCGAGTAGTCATGGCTCCGCCAAGGTCGGCGCTTCGTGCTCCATTGGCAAGCGCTTTGGCCACTGCCGCCTCGATCCGGTCGGCCGCCTCGGCAAGGCCAAGCGAATACCGAAGCATCATAGCGGCCGACAATATCGTGGCCAGCGGGTTTGCCTTGCCCTGCCCGGCAATGTCGGGAGCGCTGCCATGGATCGGCTCATACAGTCCCTTGCCATTGGCATCCAGCGAAGCCGAGGCAAGCAGCCCAATGGACCCGACGCACATGCTTGCCTGGTCCGACAATATATCGCCGAACAGATTGCCGGTGACGATCACGTCGAACTGCCCCGGATTGCGTACTAGCTGCATTGCGGCATTATCGACATACATGTGGCTGAGTTCGACATCGGAATATTCCGCCGCCACCTCCATCACCACATCGCGCCAGAGCTGCGATGTTTCCAGCACATTGGCCTTGTCGACCGAACAAAGCTTTCCGCGCCGTGCCTCGGCAGTGCGGAAAGCGCTATGCGCGATGCGGCGCACTTCGGCTTCATTATAGGACATGATGTCATAGCCCTCGCGGAGGCCGTCGGCCGTTTTCCGCATGCCCTTTTCGCCGAAATAGACGTCGCCATTGAGTTCACGGACGATCATCAGGTCGATGGCGCTCGCCACCTCCGGCTTCAGCGCGGATTCGCCAGCGAGTTCGGCGAACATCTTCGCGGGCCGCAGATTGGCGAAAAGCTCTAGCTCCTTGCGCAGGCCCAATATGGCCTGCTCGGGGCGAAGCGCACGCTCCAGCCTGTCGCAGTCAGGATCGCCCACCGCGCCAAACAATATGGCGTCGGCCCGCTTGGCAAGAGCCAGTGTTTCGGGCGGCAGCGGATGGCCCTTGGCCTTATAGGCTGCGCCGCCGACGGGGGCTTCCTCGAAGCTGAGGCCAAGCGGCCCCAACGCATCCAATATGCGCCGCGCCTCGGCAATGACTTCCGGACCAATCCCATCCCCTGGCAACAGCGCTATCAGCATTGAAATGACCTCCGATTGCGATGCCCTTGCAACATAGGCGGGTGTTACGCAACCGCTCTTTTCAGCCTTTCTATCAGCCTTTCGCGGGAGGCCAGCACCTCATGCCGGCGTTCTGTGAGCACGGACCGCTCAAGGAATGTGCCGGTCAGGTGAAGCCCGTCAAAGATATCGTGCCAGTCGGCCATTCCGCCCTGGATGAGGAAGGGTGGCAAGCGAAGGAGCAGATGCTCATAGCCCTTGGCGGCCTCCGCACTGACGGCGATTCCGCTTTTCGGACTGACATAGGGAAATTCGCCCTTCTCGCCCGTCAAGGCGCATCGGCCGAGATCCAGTCCGAAACCCAGTTCCGCAAGGATCAGCAGCTCGTAACGCACCAGCGCCACCGCCCATCCGCGCGCCGCAGGGGCTGCCTCAATGGCGTCCAGCACTCCGCCAAGTGCTTCATACAGAACCGGGAATGCCTGCTCCTCCGGCAGCGCGGCCGCCGTCAGCGCGCAACACCATTCGATGGCTGCGGCAGGAAGCGGCTCGCCCAGAAGCGGAGCCCGGCTATGCGCCAGTTCGACCGTCAGGCTGGCAAGCTGCTCCCCCGTACGGGCACGGAACTCGGCCTGCACCAGATTGGCGGGCACCAAAACCGGGCGAAGGCGCGTGGACCGGCCGCCTCTGACATAGCCCGCCATCAAGCCATGCTCCGGCGTCATCAGCCGGGCGATCGCGCCGTGCTCGCCATGATGGCGAACGGCGCAGACGATGGCAGAGGTGGTTATGTGGGACAAGCTGCCATCCGATCCATTCCGTCACCCCCGCTTTCGCGGGAATGTCGGATATTGAAGCGCTGGTCACCCATGAAAATAGTCATAGACAGTCTGCGCCACCGCTCTCGACACGCCCGGGGCGCGCTGCAAGTCCTCCAGCGCTGCATCCCGGACCGCCCGCGCCGTGCCGAAATGCATCAGCAGGGCCTTTTTCCGGGCCGGGCCAATGCCCGGCACGTCATCAAGCGAGCTGGTTCCGATCGCCTTGCTCCTCTTCGCCCGGTGGGCGCCGATGGCGAAGCGATGCGCTTCATCCCTAAGCCGCTGAAGATAGAAAAGAACCGGGCTGTTGATGGGAAGGGTCAGTTCGCGGCCGTCGGGCAGGTGAAAGACCTCCCGCCCTGCATTGCGGTCAGGTCCTTTGGCAACGCCGACGAGCGCCACATCCTCAACACCCATTTCGTCCAATACGTCCCGGACCGCATTGAGCTGCCCGCGTCCGCCGTCGATCAGCACCAGATCGGGCCAGTCCCCCTTGTCCCGCTCCGGGTCCTCCCGCTGCGCGCGGGCAAAGCGGCGTTCCAACACCTCCCGCATCATGGCGAAGTCGTCGCCCGGCACGGTTTCGGCACGCTTGATATTGAACTTCCGGTAAGCGTTCTTCCGGAAGCCTTCCGGTCCAGCGACCACCATGGCCCCCAGGGCATTGGTGCCCTGAATATGGCTGTTGTCATATATTTCGATGCGATCCGGCGGGCCGTCGAGATCGAAGAGGTCGGCCATTTCCTGCAGGATCCTGCCCTGTGTCGTGGCTTCCGCCAGACGGCGGTCCAGCGCCTCCACGGCGTTGCGTTGGGCCTGCCGGATCAGCTTCACGCGATCGCCGCGCTGCGGTATTTCAATGCGGATCTTTGACCCGATCCGCGCACATAGCGCCTCGGCCAGCAGCTCGCATTCCGCGGGCGCGCGGTCGGCCAGGATCAGCTTGGGTGGCGGCACTTCCTCGTAAAATTGCGCCATGAAGCTTTCCAGCACCTCCTCTTCCGACACTTCGGCGGTGTGCGCAGGGAAGAAGCTGCGATGCCCCCAATTCTGGCCGCCCCGGATGAAGAAGGCCTGGATGCAGATGGAGCCCGCCTTGCTTGCCATGGCGAAAATGTCTGCGTCGCCCAGTCCTTCGGCATTGATGGCCTGACTGCCCTGGATGAACGTCAAGGCCTTCAGGCGGTCACGATAGACCGCAGCCATTTCATAATCCATGGCATCGGAAGCCGCCTGCATCGCACCGCCCAGTTTCCGCTGCACCTTCGTCGATTTGCCAGCGAGGAAATCCTGCGCATCGGCCACCAGCTCGGCATAATCCTCTTCGCTGATGCGGCCCACACAGGGCGCCGAACAGCGCTTGATCTGGTAAAGCAGACAGGGACGGGAGCGGTTGTTGAAAAAGCTGTCGGTGCAGCTTCTGAGAAGGAACAGCTTTTGGAGCGCGTTAAGCGTTCGTCCGACCGACCCCGCACTGGCGAAGGGGCCGTAATAGCGCCCTTTTATCGAGCGCGCGCCGCGATGCTTCTGGATGCGGGGAAAGGCATGATCCTCGCGCAACAGAATGAAAGGGAAGCTTTTGTCGTCGCGAAGGAGGACATTGTAGGGCGGGCGGAAACGCTTGATGAGCTGGGCTTCCAGCAACAGCGCCTCGGCCTCGCTGTTGGTGGTGACAATGGTCATGGAGCGGGTCTGCGCCACCATGCGCTGCAGCCGCTTCGAAAGCCGCTCCACCTGAACATAATTGCTGACCCGGTTCCTGAGCGCCCGCGCTTTGCCGACATAGAGAACGTCGCCCCGCCCGTCCTGCATGCGATAGACCCCGGGACGCGCGGGAAGAGTCTTCAGCGTCTCGCGGATTGCGGCGACCCCAGCCTCAAGATCCGGCTGCCCCGCACCGCGAACGGCGTAGGTCGCCTTTTCCTCATTGAAGCGGTCGGGAGATTGGGGGGTGTTCATGCGCCCTATTTAAGCGCGCAAGGCAATGGTCGCTAGCTTCGATGTGAATGAAAGGAAGGTTGGGCGCTGACGGCCTGATCCCTTCTCCGGCGGAGGATATGGAAGTTTGGCTGCGTACAGCCCGGCCGGAGTGGTGAGGGGTTGCACTCTCTCAGTAGCGAGGGAACCCCTCACCCAAATGCGACTAGGGGTTGTGGGGATTCATCGTGAGTTGATGACGGCTGCGGCGAGGTAGATCATTGCTGAGAAGCTTTGATCAGTTTTGCAGGCGCGCATGGCGATGCGCTTGAACTCTTTGAGTTTGCAGAAGAAGTTTTCGATGAGGT
>DATEFI010000096.1:0-7670 GCA_035280705.1 Rhizorhapis sp.
CCAGAGTTTCGTAAATGGCGGGCCGCTTCTCCTCCGGCACGCGAATGTCGGGAAGCGCCAGCAGTTGGAGCACCTGGTCCTGTTCCCGCCAGATCGCCCGAAGCTCATATTGCGCCCAGCTACCCTGTGTCGTGGCGACAATCTCTTCCTCGCTCACATGTTCGAACGGCCAGCCATGCGCCTCGAAAAAAGCGGCGAGCATATCGATCGGGGCGGCTTCATCCCGCCCGCTTTCAAATTCATCGCCTTCCATCATAACTTTCTTCCCGCCTGCCGTGACAGGACAATAGCAGTGTTGCAGCCGGATGCACAGATCAGGCCGGACTTCGGTGAATCAATCTGTGGACACATGGTGGATAAGTTGTGGGCAACCGGCCGCGGCGCCGCGATCAGCCCGCTCAGGGTGCCTTGGCTTGCGGCGGCTTCTTTGCCGCCTTGGCCTCCAATGCGTCCAGCCGCGCCTTCAGGGCATCAGCCTCCTCGCGCGCTTTTGCGGCCATTTCCTTGACCGCCTCAAATTCGTCGCGGCTGACAAAATCAAGCCCGCCGATCCATTCCTTGGCCCGCTCGCGGGCAGCGGTTTCCGCCTCTCGCGTCATCCCTGCCAGAGTGCCGGCGGCGCCATTGATCAGCTTGGCGAGATCGTCGAAAAATCGGTTTTCAGTTTGCATGTCCGGCCTCAATGCACTGGAGAAGGGGTGCCCCTATATCTGGGTACGCACAGCCGGTGCAACAAGGCTTTCGGCATCAGGATTGAGCCCCAGGATTTCATAGTTGAGATAGGCCGCAAAGGCGATCCACAGCAGGAAGGGCAGCATCAGAAGCGCCGCGGTTGGGCGGATCCGCGCGAGGAGCAGGATCGTGGCGATGCCGAGCCCGAAGATCGCGCCGATCAGATAAAGCGCCGCCGACACTTGATGCGCGGCGAAAAACAATACCGGCCAGACAAAGACCATGAGCAGCAGCGCCAGGAACAGGCCAATCGCCCACCAGCGGAACCGTGCGCCCCTTGCATGCAGGATCAGCGCCAAGGCGAGCCCCAGCAGCAGGTAAAGCAGCGGCCACACCAGACCGAACACCCAGGATGCGGGCATCAGCTCCGGCTTTTCGAGCGCCGCGAACCAGCGATTGCCATAGCCGCTGCCTGCCATGCGGCCCGATCCGATACCAAGAATAAGCACAAGGGGCACCGTAAACAACGCCCAGCGCAGATAGGACATGCGTAGCTGCGATCTGGATGCAATCTGATTCATCGGCCCCGTTCCCCCAAAAGGTTCCTGTTTTATCAAATAAGCTGTGCATTGTGGCGCAGCACAATTCGACAATGACCTAGTCCGCCAAAGTTGGCAATTGCCCAAGGGACTGAAATATTCCGAAGAATTAGGCCAGCGCGGGTACAGTCATTGATGATCCTTGGCTTACCCGAGCCGTTCGTGTCGAGCGAAGTCGAGACACGTCCGCTCCAAGCCAGCGTCCTCGACTGCGCTCGGGACGAACGGTCATCATAAGGTCTTAACTCACCAGCTTTCACGCTTGTCCGGCAGGAGCCGTGGCGGCGATCAGGAACTCGACATTGCCTTCAGGGCCGGTGATGGGGCTTTCCACTATGTCGGCCACTTGCCAGCCCTGTCGGGTCAGCCAGCCGCTCACTTCGTCGCAGACACGCGCATGGACCGCCGGATCACGGACCACCCCTCCCTTGCCCACTTCCGCGCGGCCAGCCTCGAATTGCGGTTTGATGAGCGCGACAAGCCGGGCCCCAGGGGCAGCGAAGCTCAAAGGCCGTTCCAGAACCTTGGCGAGCGAAATAAAGCTCGCGTCGCAGACGATGAGGTCGACCTGTTCAGGAATATGGTCCTTCGTCAAAATGCGCGCGCTGGTCTGTTCATGAACGATGACCCGCGGGTCCTGCCTCAGCTTCCAGGCGAGTTGGTTGGTGCCACTGTCCACCGCATAGACCCGCGCCGCCCCCTTGGTAAGCAGTACGTCCGTGAACCCGCCAGTCGAGCTGCCCACATCCATCGCAACTACGCCCGCGACCTCCCATTGCAGCCGGTCCAGAGCATGGGCGAGCTTTATGCCGCCGCGTGACACCCAGGGATGATCGCGTCCCTTGAGAGCAAGCGGCGCGTCCTCCGGCAGTTGCTGCCCCGCCTTCTCAATCTTGCGGTCGCCGGAATAAACCAGGCCCGCAAGGATCATAGCCTGCGCCCGGGCCCGGCTTTCAACCAGCCCCCGGTCCACCAGCATCTGATCGGCGCGCTGCTTGGCCATCGCTCAGCGTGCGAGCTTCATGAGCAGGGAGGGCGTCAGTATCTGGGGCAGGACCTGCGGATCTTCTCTGGGCGCATACCAGAGGTAGAGCGGCACGCCCGAGCGGCCATGCCGTTCAAGGAAGCGGCCGATTTCGGCATCGCCATTGGTCCAGTCGCCGACCATGACCTGCACCCCCGCCTTCTGGAACGCATCCGCCACCTCCTGCCGGTGAATGGCGGCGGCCTCATTCGCCTTGCAGGTGATGCACCAGTCGGCGGTGAAATAGAGAAAGACGGGCCGGCCTTCAGCGCGCAATTTGTTGAGCTTTGCCTCGTCAAAGGCATCGGCCGCTTGCGGGACAGGCGCCGCTGCGCTGCTCTGATGCCTGGGCAATGCGATGACGCCTATCACGAGAACGGTGAGGACAGCAGCGGCGAAAACGGGACTCCGGCGGACTCCCCGACGCTGGCGTGCGCCGAGCCACCAGAGCAGCAGCCCGGCCGCCAAGGTCATACCCATTCCTGCCGTCATTCCGGCCGTTCCGGTCTGACGGCCAAGCAGCCAGAGAAGGGCGAGCGCCGTCGCGAACATCGGCACCGACAGGACGCGCCGGAGCGTCTCCATCCAAGGCCCCGGCCTCGGCAAGCGGTTGCGAAGCGGTGGCAGGAAGGCGATCAACAGGAAAGGAAGCGCCAGGCCAATGCCCAGCCCCGCGAAAATCGCAAGCGCGGCCGCCACCGGCAGCACCAGCGCCGCGCCAAGCGCCGCACCCATGAAGGGGCCAGTGCAGGGCGTTGCCACAAAAGCGGCAAGCGCGCCGGTCCAGAAGGACCCCGCCGCTCCGCCCTGCGCCGCAAGCTCGCTGCCCGCGCCGATATTCCGCAACTCGAACAGGCCCGCAAGGTTGAGGGCAATGGCCGTCACAAGCAGCAGCAGCAGCAGGATGATGCGCGGATCCTGAAGCTGGAATGCCCAACCTGCCGCCGAGCCGCCCGCCCTCAGCGCCACCAGCGCCCCGCCAAGCACAAGGCAGGTCGCGACCGCGCCGGCCGCATAGGCAAGGGAATCCCGCCGGACGACGCGTTCATCACCCCCGGCCTTGGCAAGCTTGAGCGCCTTCAGGCTGAGGATGGGAAACACGCATGGCATGACATTCAGGAGAAGCCCGCCGAGCACCGCGCCTCCCAGGGCAAGAAGGATGCTGCCAATTCCCCCGCCTGCAAGACCGGCTCCGGCACCCTCCCCATCGAGCGGCGTGCCGCCGGAGGGCACTTGTCCCGGCTGCGCGGAAAGGAGCAATCCCTGATGCTCCCCGGTCTTCAAAATGCCGGAAATCGGCCCCTCCGGCGTTCCTGCGGCCTTTGTCTCGATAATCAGCTGATCGCCATTGCGGCTGGCCGCCTGCGTCGCCGAATAGGTCAGCGCGCCATCGGTGAGCGGGAAGAAATAGGGCGCATTTACTTTGGCATCCGCCGGAAGAGGGACGGCCAGCCTCAGAATTCCGTCCTTGACCGCATAATGCCCTTCGGCGCCCAGCGGCCGGGGCAGGCGCGCGCGGTAGCCGTCGAACGCGGCGCGCCGCTCAGCCGTGACCTTACCGCTGCCAGCGATAAGATCGAGCGTCATGTCGCCCCGCTCGGGCACGCAGATTTCCCGCGTGCAGGACAGCCATTCGCCATGAACCTTGACCGGCAGCCTGGTGCCAGCCTTGATGCCCGCTGGAATGGAAAGGTCGACCAGCGGAGCATAATCCCCCTCATAAACATAGTTCATGAGGCCCGATATCATCAGCGTCTCGGGCACCGGATAGCGAAGCGGCCCTGCCTTCACTCCTTCGGGAAGGCTCCATTTCAGCGTCATGCCGACGCCTGCATCGCCGGGATTTTCCCAATAGCCATGCCAGCCAGGCTTCGGCCGCATCAGCAAGGCCAGCGTGATTTTGCTTCCGGGCGCGGGCATATCGCTTTCCGCCACAAGGCGCGCGCTGACATTGAGACCGCCGTCGCGGGAAGGCAATTGCGCCCGGGCGCTGGCCACCCCCAGCAGCAGGGCGGCTGTCATGATGAGGAAATGTAAAACCCGCATGTGCCCCAGTGTTGCATTCTCGATTGACGAGGTCCGGCGCCGCTTATAGCCGCAAAAGGTCCATCGGCGCCAAGGAGTTATTCGTGGGAATATTTCGGAAACTGTCTCTCTCCTGCCTTCTCGCCGCCGCCTCTCCCGCCGCTGCGGCTGCTCCCCCACCACCCAATCCCCCGAAGCTGGTGGTGGTCATTTCCGTCGACCAGTTCTCCGCCGATCTGTTCGCGCAATATCGTTCGCATTTCCGCGGCGGATTGAAGCGGCTTTCCGAAGGCGTCGTGTTTCCTGCGGGCTACCAAGGCCATGCAGCGACGGAGACTTGCCCCGGCCATTCAACCATCCTGACTGGCAGCCGCCCGGCGCGCACCGGCATCATAGCCAACCACTGGTATGATCTTTCGGCAAAGCGGCCCGACAAGCTCGTCTACTGCGCCGAAGATGAGAATGAGCCAGGCACCGATAGCGAGCATTATGTGGCTTCGCTCGCCCATCTAAGGGTTCCCACCCTTGGCGACAGGATGAAGGCGGCCAACAGGGCGGCCAGAGTCGTTTCTGTTGCCGGGAAGGATCGCGCCGCCCTGATGATGGGCGGGCGGGACACGGACGAGATATGGTGGTGGGGCGGCAGCAGCTTCGTCACTTTGAAGGGCCGGCCCTCCGATCCGGTGGCCGGGCAGGTGAATGCCGCCGTGGCGAAAAGGATTGCAACGCCGCAGCCCGCCATGGAGCTGCCAGAGGAATGCAAGGCGCGGAATTATCCGGTTCAGGCGGGTAGCGTGACTGTCGGCACGGGCCACTTCGAAAGGGCAGCGGGCGACACAAAGGCGTTCCGCGCTTCGCCGGAACTGGACGCGTCCACATTGGCGCTGGCAGCGGCCCTTCGGCAGGACATGAAACTTGGGCAAGGGCCGCAAACGGACCTGCTGATCATCGGGGCTTCGGCCACCGATTATGTGGGGCATAGCTATGGGACGGAGGGCGCCGAGATGTGCCTGCAGCTCATGTCCCTTGACCGTGACCTTGGGGATTTCCTTGGGACGCTGGATGCCACCGGGATCGATTATCTTGTGGTCCTGACAGCCGACCATGGGGGGCATGATCTTCCCGAACGCAACAGGCTGAACGCGGTGCCCATGGCGGAGCGGGTCGATGCCGGGCTGAATGCCGAGGGAATCGGGGCAGCCGTCGGCGCGAGACTAGGGCTAAAGGGGCGCCTGCTTTACGCGGACAGTGCCAATGGCGACTATTATGTCTCTCGCGACCTGTCGCCCGTCCAGCGTGCCGCGGTTGCGCGAGAGGCGATTGGTCAGATCAGGATGCATCCTCAAGTCGCGGCGGTGTTCAGCCGCGAGGAGCTTGCCGCCATGCCGATGCCGAAAGGGTCGCCCGATAGCTGGTCGCTGGCCGAACGGGCTCGCGCCTCTTTTACCGACGGCCGCTCAGGCGACTTTGTCGTGCTGCTCAAGCCCCGTATCACACCCATTGCGGAACCGAAAAATTATGTCGCCACCCATGGCAGCCCCTGGGACTATGACCGGCGCGTGCCTATCCTTTTCTGGCGCAAGTCCATGCAGGGCTTTGAACAGCCCCTGGCCGTGGAAACGGCAGACATCCTGCCGACGCTGGCCGCCCAGATCGGCCTGACAGTACCTTCAGGCGAGATTGACGGCCGCTGCCTTGATCTCGACCAAGGCGCGGAAGACAGCTGCCGCTGAGCTTCCGCCCAGGCATTGCCCACGCATTTTGCTGTCATTCCGAAGGGACAGGGAGTAACCTTGCGGCAGTGATGTCCAGGCCGGGCATGAGCCCGAGAAAGAAGCAATGCGCGTAGCGATTGCGGACAGGGACCCAGAGACCGCACATGGCCTCCAGAAGGCCGTGGAAGATATGGGATTTGGCACCGCTATCTTGTCCTCGGGCTCATCGCTGATCACGCATTTGCAAAGGGATACGTTCGATCTGCTGATCCTGGATTGGCAGTTGCCCGACCGCTCGGGATGGGAAGTGCTGCAGTGGGCGAGCAGCAATTTGCCGGTGCTTCCGGCGATTATCGTCACCAATGACAGCGGCCGCAAGGAAGACATAACCGCCGCGCTCCGATCGGGCGCGGACGATTATGTCACGTTGCCGGGAGATCTCGACGTCCTTCAGGCGAGAATCGCGGCGGTGCTGCGGCGCTCGGGCCGGCACGCTCCGGCTGCGGACGAAATCCTGTGCTTCGGGCGGTATCGCTTTCAGCGGAAGAAGCTTCAGGTGACGCTCGAGGAAAATGAGATACCGCTCACCGCCAAGGAGTTCGCCCTGGCCCTCTTACTCTTCCAGAATGAAGGAAGGCCGCTCTCCAGAGCCTATATACTCGAAACGGTGTGGAACAGTGTCGCGGGGCTGCCGTCACGGAGCTTGGACATGCATGTGTCGCGGGTCCGGTCAAAATTGCAATTGGGCCCAGATAAAGCTTTCGAACTCGTCACCCTGTTCGGCCATGGCTATCGCCTGGATCGGACAGAGGAACGGCTGGAGCCAAGGGAATAGCGGGACGCATACAGCCTCACCGTCTGATGGAATCGGAGACGACCCCCAAAGCTCGGTCTTCCACAAAGTCAGGGTTTTCAGGAACACACTCCGCCTCAACACAGGCGTTCCACAAAGGAAAAGGCCGGAGGTTTCCCCCCGGCCTTCCGTTCTTCAAGCGAAGCTTGAGCCAGACCTCAATGCTTCTTGTCCGCCCAGATATTGCGGTAGGACAAATAGGCGAGGACCGTTGCGACGATCAGGAAGAAGATCACTGCCACGCCCGCACGGTGACGGTTTTCCAGCTTGGGCTCGGCGGTCCAGGTCAGGAAGGCAGCAACGTCCTTGGCCATTTGGTCGACGGTCGCCTTGGTGCCGTCCGCATAGGTCACCTGGCCGTCACCCGTCAGCGGCGGAGCCATGGCGAGGTTCAGGTTGGCGAAATAGGGGTTGTAGTGCAGCCCCTCCGGCGTCTTCGCATCCGGGAACTTCTTCAGAAGTTCGGCGGGCTGCTTCTGATAGCCGGTCAGCAGCGAATAGACATAGGCGTTGCCGTGATGACGCGCCTTGGTCATCAGCGAAAGATCGGGCGGAATGGCGTTGTTGTTGGCCGCACGCGCCGCCACGTCGTTCGCAAAGGGCTTCGGGAAATAATCGGCCGGAACAGGCTTGCGGGTTGCAGGCTCACCGGTTTCCTCATTGATCGAAGGAGTCTCGGCAGACCAGTTGGCGGCGATCGCCTTGATCTCGGCTTCGTTATAGCCAAGACCTTCAAGGTCGCGGAAAGCCACCAGACGCAGCGAGTGGCAGGCCGCGCAGAC
>DATEFI010000097.1:0-2094 GCA_035280705.1 Rhizorhapis sp.
GTCGCTGCTCCGCTGCTCATGGCCGCTTTGGCTTTCCACCACCTGCGTTGAAAAGCAGGGCGCGACGCTTGCCTCCCGCCCCAGCGCCAGCGGAAACAGCACATCGTCAAAGGCTTCCACGCCATCCTCCTCCCCGATCCGAAAATAGGTAAAGCCGTCGCGGCAGATCTGCGGCAGCGCCCACAGGAACGTCGCCGCCGCCCCTCGCGCCCGCCCGGCGTCCGCCGCTGCTGCAATCCGCTTCCACTGCGCCCGGTCCTCGCCGCGCAGCACGAAGCCCGCAAAATAATGCTGCTCCTCAGCGGGATAACCGAGCCGCGCCGTCATCGCCGCCACACCCTTGGCGGTAAGGCCGGAGCGCCCTTCGGTCACCCAGTCATAATCCTCCAGTTGCAGCACGTCGAAGGCTGGCCACGCCCAACCTACAGGCACATTCGCCCGCTTCGCCTCCGGCGCGAGCGGATCAAGCACAGTGGGCAGGTAGACCAGCAGATGCGTCTCTGCGCCCGCCACCTCTTCCCTCACCGCAGCCATCAGGCCCGCCGTCGAGGCGGCCAGCAACGCGCCCGCCGCATCTAGCAAAGCCTTCTGCGCCTCACTCAAGGGCGACCGGATATTGGGAATGGACACCGGTGCCCCGCCAAATGCCGCCCGCGCGGCATCATCATAAAGGCAGATCCGCCCGTCCCCCATGATCCACCACCAGGGCTCGCCCACCTGGAATTTGACGGCAAGCCCCGCATCCCGCGCGATCGCGGCAAAGGCCCTTCCGACCAGCCGCAGATAATTCATCGCCCCCGCATGCGCCGGCGACAGCAAGGCCGAAGGCGGGTCCCAGCCGGTCAGCGCCGGATCGCCATTCTCCGCCCGCTGCTTCCAATCGTTCCAGCAATGCTCGTTCAGCAGTTCATAGGAAAGCGACAGGATCGCCCCGAACCCCAACGCCTTCGCCCGCGCCACAAAGTCCCGGTGCCAGGCGGCGCAAGGCGCATTCAGCGCCCCGCCCGCAAGACTGACATACAGCCCGCCAAAAAGCGGCTCGAGCCGGAAATAATGGCTCATCCCCACATAATGGTTGATGTCGCCGCGATAGCCGAGCGCCAATATGTTCCACAGCACCCGCTCCGGCGCCTGGTTATAGGCATCGTCATAGCCGGTCGCGATGGAGAGCCCATGCTCGGGCACCATCACATCGCCCCGCTCCAGCACTGATCCCGAACCCTCGCAGGCGATCTCCGAAATCTCCACCCACCCCTCTGCAGGCGCGGCCAGAAAGCCCTCGCTGCCATCATAGGCGGGAGGCACGAGCGAAATGAACATCCGGTCCACATCGCCCGCCCAGACCGGTACTGCCTCGGAGGGCAGCAGGAATCCGCCGTCCAGATCGCCAAAATCGATCGAGATGATGGCGTCCTCGGGCGACCCCTCCGCATAATTCCACAGCCGCACAAACCAGCTCCGCGCCGCCCCTGAAGCATCCCGGCCCTCGATCGTCAGCGTCGGCCCGTTCACTGCGTCGAGGGCCTTCACCCCGCCCGAACGCCACCGGAATGTCAGCCTGCAGCGGCGATAGTCCCTGTCCGTCTCATAGCTGAACAGCGGATGGTCCCACTTGTCCTCGCTCTCCCAGATGAGCCCCGCCAAATCGTTCCTGCGATAGAACACCGCATCGACCCGCATGGAATGGGGACCCGCCGTTGTCAGACCCGCCATCATCGGCCGGGGGAAATTGACGGTCCAGAGATGCGGAGCAAAACGCTTCACAAACCCGCTCTCCCGCCCCGCGCGGCCGCTCGCCAGCCAATAGCTCATGTCGATCCTTCGCCGTTACCATTGGAATTGGAGTTTGATGACGTTCAATTGCCCCGTTCGTCCCGAGCCTAGTCGAGGGACGCTGGTGCGACCTGTCGCGACTTCCTCTAGCCGCCGCAAATGCGCAGGCAGGAACGACAGAGAGGCGGGAGGCAAGACCCTTACGTCTCCAAAGCCCGCCGCACCGCCCGGGCCACCTGCCGCGAACTCTTCGCCAGCGACTCCGGAGCGCCAAGCTGCCCCGCCTGGACATTCACCGTTATCCGCACATCGCGCGCAGAT
>DATEFI010000098.1:0-2536 GCA_035280705.1 Rhizorhapis sp.
GCCTTTGTCGTGGGGAAGGGGAAGCAGGATCATTTCACCGTCGACTGGATGGAGATCGAGCGCACGCTCGATCTCGCGCTGTCATGAAGGGGGCAGGGGGCATAAGATGCTGATCGACCAGATCCGGCAGGACTACCGGCGTCACGGAAGTTCAACATTCAATGCAGCATTCCTGTCGCTGCTGCTTTACCGCTTCGGCCGCTGGTCGCTGCAAAGACGCAATCCTATGGCGCGCCGCTTCTTGGGAAAGCTCTATGGCGCGATCAACGTCTTCGTCGCGAACATCACCAAGATCTGGATTCCCCCGCAAACCACCATTGGCGAGGATTTCCACATCATCCATGCCGAAGGCTCGCTTTCCATCCATCCCGCTGTGGTGATCGGCGACCGCTTCGGCGTGATGCACAATGTCACGATCGGCACCAACATGACCGATGGCGCGCCAGTGATCGGCGATGATGTCTTTGTGGGGGTGAACTCCACCCTGCTTGGCCCCATCAGGATTGGGGACCGCGTACGGGTCGCCGCGAACACCGCGGTCTCCACGGACATCCCGAATGACTGCGTGGCGGTTGGCTCACCTGCCAAAATCTATCCCCGCCTCGGCCCATGGCCCGATGCAACGGCGCTGGCGTCCACGGCCCACCGGAACAGGGCGGCCGCCTCCTCTCACAAAAGCGTGGAACAAATATCATGAACGCGCTCACGACAACCTTCTACCAGCTCCTTGCCGATAATCTGCCGGAGCGTGCCGACAAGCCGGCCGTGATCGACGGGGATCGTTCCGCCACCTACGCCGAACTGTTGGCCGAGGCCGGCCGCCTTGCCGCTTATCTGCATCATTGCGGGATAAAGCCCGGTGACCGGGTGATCGTCCAGCTCCGCAAGAGCATGGCCGAAGCCGCCGCCATGTTCGCGATCGCAAAGGCTGGCGCGGTCGTGGTGAACGTCAATGTCCAATGGACGCTGGAACAACTCGGCTATGTCGCTGACGACTGCCGCGCCAAGGTCCTGATCGTCGAGCAGAGGGTCGCCGACGCCCTGGCGCTGCGTCCCTTGCCCGCTTCGGTCCGGCATATCCTCTGCAAGGGCAAGGCGCCGGATGTCCCGCGCTTTGAGAGCTGGGAAGGGGCCCATGGCCACCCCATGGAGGAAATGGCCCGGCTCGACACGGACCTTGCCATGATCATCTACACTTCGGGCTCCACCGGAAAACCCAAGGGCGTGATGCTCAGCCACTGCAACATCATCGCCGGCGCGCGGTCGGTGGCCCGCTACCTCAAGCTCCGCGAAGACGACCGGCTGCTGAGTGTGCTTCCCTATAGTTTCGACTATGGCCTCAACCAGCTCACCACCATGATGCTGATGGGCGGCACCATAGTGCACCAGCCGGTCGCCATGGCGACGGAGGTCGTCGGCGCGATGCAGCGGCATGACGTCACAGGCGTCGCCGCCGTGCCGCCGCTCTGGAACCAGATCGTCCGGCTGCTCGAGGAAAAACCCGCCGCCTTCCCTGCGCTCCGCCGCATCACCAATTCGGGCGGCAAGATCCCCCTCAACGTGCTGAAACGCATGCCGGAGGTCTTTCCCGGCGCGGACATCTACCTCATGTACGGTCTTACCGAGGCCTTTCGTTCGACCTATCTTCCGCCCAGGGAGTTCAAGCGGAAAATGGGCTCCATCGGCCGGGCCATTCCGGGGGCGGAGATTTACGTCGTCAAACAGGGCGAGGGCATTGCCGGCCCGGGCGAACAGGGCGAACTCGTTCATCGCGGCCCGCTGGTCAGCATGGGCTATTGGGGACAGTTAGAAGCCACGCGGGAGAAGATCCGCCCCTGCCCGGAGCTTGCCCATCTCATCGGGGAAGAGCCGGTGGTCTATAGCGGCGATATTGTCGAAATCGATGCGGAGGGCGATTTGTGGTTCGTCGGCCGCAACGACGCCATGATAAAGACCATGGGCTTCCGCGTCAGCCCCGACGAGATCGAGGACCTTGTCTGCCGCAGCGGCCTTGTCGCCGATGCGGTCGCCTTCGGCATCAATGACAATGACCGGGGCCAGCTTGTCCATGTCGCGGTCACGCCGCTCCCTGGCTTTACCGAAGCGGCCCTTATGCGGCACTGCCAGCGCGTGATGCCGCATTATATGAGCCCCAGCCGGATCCATGTCTGGCAGGACCCCATGCCCCGCACCGCAAGCGGCAAGCTGGCGCGCCCCGACGTGCGCCGCCACTGCGACGACCGCCTGCGGTCCGAGGGCCCGATCGCAGCGGAGTAGAACATCATGGCCCTTACCCCACGCCAACTCATGACCTACCTCATGGACGAGCTTAACCTTGGTCAGGAGCTGGATCTTGAAAGCGAACTCTTCTCCACCGGAGCGCTCGATTCGGTCTCGATGCTGAACCTCATCACCTTTGTTGAGGAAACCGCCGGCGTCCAGATCAGGGCCGAAGATGTGACGCTGGAAAATTTCGACACCGCCGCCCGCATCCTTCGCTTTGCTGGGGCGGAGATTGCCTAAGGCGGTCAAACAG
>DATEFI010000099.1:0-4269 GCA_035280705.1 Rhizorhapis sp.
GGAAGCGGACGGATCGATGACCAGGGAAGAGGCGCGGGAAATCGTCTATGGCATGCCCTATTCCGAGTGGAAGGCGAAATATCAGGCCGAAGCCACGCCCGAACAGCTTGAACGGATGAAGGAAAGCGTGGCGAAGAACGCTGGAAGCCATTAGAGGCTTGGCGACTGATTCATGGGGGCCGGTCCCGGTCCTGCACATCTGACGGAGACCATAATGAGCGAAGGCAATGTCGCGGCCGACCAGCTGCGCCTGTTCATCGAGCGTATCGAGCGGCTGGAAGAAGAAAAGAAGGGCATCGGCGACGACATCAAGGACGTCTATGGGGAGGCGAAGTCCAATGGCTATGACACCAAGACGATGCGCGCCATAGTCCGCCTGAGGAAGATGGAGGCCCATGCGCGGCAGGAAGCCGAGGCGTTGCTGGAGACTTACAAGGCGGCACTGGGACTGGAGTGAGGCTTCCTCTCCAGCGTGCGGGCGGCGGGCACTCCCCCCTTGCTCGCTGGTCGGAGGAGATGTTGCAACCCATCCCGGCCAAGGCTAGATAGCCCGATCATTTCACCCAAAGATAGCAGCAGGAGCGGGCCCGGTGGCCGGTCATAGTAAATTCAAGAACATCATGCATCGCAAGGGAGCGCAGGACAAGAAGCGCTCGGCCATGTTCTCCAAGCTCAGCCGCGAAATCACCGTGGCGGCCAAGATGGGCCTGGCCGATCCAGACATGAATCCGCGCCTTCGCCTTGCCATCAATGCGGCCAAGGCACAGTCCATGCCAAAGGACAATATCCAGCGCGCCATCGACAAGGCAGCGGGCGGCGATGCCGAGAATTATGAGGAAATCCGCTACGAGGGCTATGGTCCGGGCGGCGTGGCGCTGATCGTCGAAGCGCTGACCGACAACCGCAACCGCACCGCCACCAACGTCCGCACCGCCTTTTCCAAGAATGGCGGCAATCTGGGCGCCAGCGGAGCGGTGAGCCATGGCTTCGACCGGATGGGCCTCATCACCTATCCCGCCAAGGCTGGCGGCCCTGACAAGATTTTTGAGGCCGCCCTTGAGGCTGGCGCGGAAGACGTCGTGTCCAACGAAGACGAACATGAAGTCTGGACGGCCATGGACTCGCTCCACGAAGTCGCCAAGGCGCTGGAAGGCGTGCTGGGCGAGGCCGAAAGCGCGAAACTCGCATGGCGGCCGCAGACCACAGTCGAGGTGGACGAGGCGAATGCGGCGACGCTCCTCAAGCTCGTCGATGCGCTGGACGATGATGATGATGTGCAGACCGTCTGGGGCAATTATGAAGTGCCCGACGCCGTGATGGAGAAGCTGGGTTAAAACAGAAGGTGACATCCGTTCGTCCCGAGCGAAGGCGAGGGATGCTGGCCTGACACAAACGTGTCTCGACTTCGCTCGACACGAACGGATGTTCTCATGATAATTTTGGGCCTCGACCCCGGGCTGGGCACCACGGGCTGGGGCATCATCGCGGCGGATGGCAACCGGCTGTCCCATGTCGCCAACGGCCAGATCAAGACCGACAGCAAGATGCCGCTCGCCAGCCGCCTGCTGGCGCTGGACCTTGCCCTTTCGGACCTTTTGCTTGAGCACCGCCCCGACAGCGCCGCCGTCGAGGAAGTGTTCGTCAATGAAAATCCGCAATCGACGCTCAAGCTCGGACAGGCACGCGGGGTCGTGCTGCTCGGCGCGTCGCGGTCGGGCCTGGAGGTCGGCGAATATGCGGCGCGGCTCGTCAAGAAATCGGTCGTCGGCGTCGGCAATGCCGGCAAGGAGCAGGTGCACGCCATGGTCGCCCGGCTGCTGCCCGGCGCAAGAATAGCGGGCGCGGATGCGGCCGATGCCCTTGCGGTCGCGATCACCCATGCGCATCATGTGGCGAGCGCGCGGAGGATGGGGGGACGATGATCGCGAAACTCAAGGGCTTGCTGGACAGCACCGGGATCGATCATGCGGTGATCGATGTTCAGGGCGTCGGCTATCTGGTCGGCGCCTCCTCGCGCACTTTGGCGGCGCTGGGGCGCGTGGGGGAAGCCTGCACCGTCCATACCGAGATGCTGGTCAGCCAGGATTCCATTCGGCTGATGGGCTTTGCGAGCGCGGAGGAGCGGGACTGGTTCCGCCTCCTGACCGGCGTTCAGGGCGTCGGCGGGCGGCTGGCCCTCGCGATCCTTTCCGCGCTGGAGCCGGGCGAGTTGCACCGATCCGTCGCAACCGGCGACAAGGCGATGATCGGCCGCGCCAATGGCGTCGGACCAAAGCTTGCCGCCCGGATCGTCAATGAGCTGAAGGACAAGATCGGCGCTGGGGCGATCGGACCCGGCATGGCGGCAGGTTCAACCGCTGCGCCTGCGAGCAGCCATGCCGCCGATGCCGTGTCGGCGCTGCAGAATCTCGGCTTCCGTCCGGCTGAGGCAAGTGCTGCGGTGGCGGCGGCTGAGGAAGAATTGGGAAGGGATGCGACGTTGGATGCGCTGGTCAGGCTGGCGCTGAAGAAGGCGGCGAAATGACACTGGACAACAATGGTCGTCATGCTGAACTTGTTTCAGCATCCATTTCACCGCAAGCGAAGCGTGGTCGGTTCAAGGCCGAGCCCAATCGCAAGATCGACCCACTGCGGATTTTCGGACTCGACCAGATTGATCTTCCACTGCCGGTGCCATCGCTTCAATTGCTTTTCTCGGGCGATAGCCCCCTCCATCGTTTCGAACAGCTCGAAACGGACCAAGATGTGAACATCGTAGCGGGACGTGAAGTTGGGAACGGAGCCGGTGCGATGCTGGTACAGCCGGGCAATGAGATTGGAAGTCACGCCGATGTACAAAGTGCCATAAGGCTTGCTGGCGAGAATGTAGACGCTAGGCTGTTTCGTCATATATCGTCACCTTGAACTTGTTTCCGGGTCCATCGCAAGGCAAGCACCATCATTGCGTGAGGAGGAATGGATGCTGAAACAAGTTCAGCATGACGGTGAGAAAAGAACCGCGCATTTTGTATCAAGCGCGCGACGCAGGGATTTACAGCGCATTTTAGATAGATACCCGGATGCTACGCGCGAACATATTAAAGCGCTGGATTTGTACGCGGCTGTTAGGACCCGATGATTATATGACCGACGCCAACCGCCTTATCACCCCCGCCCGCCGCGCCGAAGATGTGGACGCAGCGTTGCGGCCCAAGACGCTTGGCGAATTTGTGGGGCAGAAGGCGGCGCGGGAAAATCTGCGGATTTTCATCGAGGCCGCGAAAAGCCGGGGCGAGGCGCTGGATCATGTGCTGTTCTTTGGCCCTCCCGGCCTCGGGAAGACCACGCTGGCGCAGATCGTGGCGAGGGAAATGGGCGTGGGCTTTCGCGCCACGTCCGGGCCGGTGATCGCCAAGTCAGGCGACCTTGCCGCGCTGCTCACCAATCTGGATGAGGGCGATGTCCTGTTCGTCGATGAAATCCACCGGCTCAATCCCGCCGTGGAGGAAGTGCTTTACCCTGCCATGGAGGACCGGGCGCTGGACCTGATGATCGGCGAGGGGCCGTCCGCCCGCTCGGTGCGCATCGACCTGCCCCACTTCACGCTGGTCGGCGCGACGACTCGCCAGGGACTGCTGACGACGCCGCTGCGGGACCGCTTCGGCATTCCGGTGCGGCTCAATTTCTACACGGTCGAGGAACTGGAAATGGTGGTCCGCCGCGCAGCCGGGCTGCTGGGCCTTGCCATCGCAGAGGACGGAGCGCACGAAATCGCCCGCCGCGCGCGCGGCACCCCGCGCATTGCCGGACGGCTGCTGCGGCGCGTGCGGGATTTTGCCAATGTGGCGGGCGCGGCGATCGTCGATGCGCAAACCGCCGATGCGGCGCTCAACCGGCTGGAGGTCGACAATCTGGGGCTCGACGCGATGGACCGCCGCTACCTCCACATGATCGCCGACATCTATCGCGGCGGCCCGGTGGGCGTGGAGACGCTGGCGGCCGGCCTTTCGGAGCCGCGCGACACGATCGAAGAGGTGATCGAGCCCTATCTGATCCAGCTTGGCCTTATTGCCAGGACGGCGCGGGGACGGTGCCTTAATGGGCGGGGGTGGAAGCATCTGGGACTGGTGCCGCCCGCCGATCTGGATCAGGGCGGGTTGTTCGGTTGATCAGGCAGCAATGAAACCGTTTATCCCGAGCGCCTGCCTTGCAGGCAGTCGAGGGGCTCGGCACGAACGGAAACGGATCAACCTGACTGAAGCGTGCTCTAATTCTTTCGGCTGAATACGC
>DATEFI010000100.1:0-3048 GCA_035280705.1 Rhizorhapis sp.
AAGCTCACAAAGATGAAGCCGCGGTAACTGTCCACCCGCGGCGGCGACTTGAGGCCCATCTCCGCTCGGTTGAAGCTGTCACTATAGCCGGCCTCGTCCGGCACGCCTACGAGGTCACCCTGATTGTTGAAGCTCCAGGCATGGTAGAAGCATTGCAAAATATCGGCATGCCCCTGGTCGTGCCGGCAAATGAGCGCGCCTCTGTGCGTGCATGTGTTCAGGAAAACCCGCAGCTTGCCGTCGCTGCCGCGGATGAAGAAAAGCGGCCTCCCCGCTACATTCCGGCGCCGGTAGTCGCCGGGGTTCTCTACTTCGGATTCGTGACACAGATACAGCCAGCATTTGTTGAATATCCGCTCCTGCTCCATCTGAACAACTTCGAGCGATGTCATGGCGGAGCGATGGACTCGAAATACGCCATCTTTCGGGTTGTCTATGATCAGATTCTTAGGGTTGAACATCGCATGCCCCTCGTAGATTATCTCGAGTCACGAACACTGCCCCTTTAACATAGTCTTATCCTATCTACGCTGCAGCGTCGTGGCAAGGATTTGTTTCACGTCAGTGACAAGCCTCGGACTCGGATTTTCTCTAGCCAAGCGGCCAAGCCCGCAAAGTTCGGAAATTTGTTCTTTTACTTTGCGCTTCGCGCCTTTGCGAGAGGATATTCCTGTATCAGCATCACTCCACGTCCGCGGCGAACAGCTCGTCAGGGCTAACGACTCGGGGCGAGAAACCCTGTTCGTAGACATACTGGCCGATAGCCTTCAGCGTCGGCCGGTTCGGCTCCAGCCCGTACGCCCAGAAGTCCTTTCCCATGATACGCCAGGTCTCCTCGATGTGATGGATCAACCAAGGAAGCGAAAGGCGCAGCGCGTCGGTGTCGTAAAGTCCGTCGACCGCCAGATCCCGAGCTTCGCAGAAGGCCCGATAGATGCTCCGGGCCGCCCACGGGTGCTCTCGATAAATGTCGTCGCGGAGCACCACCGTATGCATGATCGGGAAGATGCCGGTGCGGCGATAATAGTCCTGCTCTAGCTTCAAGTAGTTCGGAAACAGGCGCGCTATGCGGGGCGATCCCTTCTCAAAGATGGACGGGATAAAGATCGCGAGCAACGCGTCGAGATCCCCGCTCTCCAGCATTCCCTCCAGTGTCCGGTCCGCCGGCAGAAACTCGACCTTGACTTTGACCGGCAGCTTCAACGGAATCAACGGCCGCTGGGTCGGCGCTGTCATTCCGCCGATGAACCAGTGGATATCCTCCATGGTCACACCGTATTCGTGTTGCAGCATCCCGTTCATGAAGATCGTGGCGGTAGAACCGAGCTGCGTCGTTCCTACCCGTTTGCCCCGGAGGTCCTGAGGCGTCCGGATCCCCGCCTCGGTCCGTATGTAAATACACGAGTGTCGAAAGATCTTGGACAGCGCGACCGGCACTGCAACAAAGGGACAAGCGCCGCGGCCCATCAGACTCACGTATGAGCCGAGCGATAGCTCCGAAACCTCGAACTCCTTGTCCTCCAGCATTCGGGGAAAGGTCTCGCGTGGACGCATGACCTTGATCTCCAAATCGATGCCTTCGGCCCGGACGCGACCATCGATGAGCGGGCGGGTGCGGTCATAGTCCCAGCACGCCAGGGTGAGTTTGAGTTTCGACATCCGTGCGACCTGTCTCCAGAGAAAGCCTGGTTGAATGTGAATGGTGTGCGTAGAAGTAGCACACCGCGAAGAGCTGTCAAGAAATCCCGGGCGATTCCAGGGTCCCGGTCTTGCCATCACAAATGGTCACAATGCAAGAACACGACTCTAGAACCGTTCCAGGAATGCGAGCTTTCAACCGCCACGTTTCGGAGTTCATCCGTAGACATCAGTCAAAATTACCGAATGCAGTTGACATTCTGATTAGCTGCAAGCACGTTTGAAAAGTTGGGCGACCGCTTCGACCCAGCTGTCATGAATGAGGCCGTCGAAGCTGAAGTAACAAGGAGGCGTTGGGATCTCTATGGCGGAACCGATTTATGACGTGATCGTGATCGGCGCGGGCAACGCGGGATTGAGCGCAGCCCTGGCGGCCCGGCAGCAGGAAGTGCGCGTCCTGCTGCTGGACAAATGTCCCAAAGCGGCGCGCGGCGGCAACACGCGCTTTTCCGGCGGCGGCTTCCGCTTCACCTACAACAGTTGGAACGACTTGCGGCCGATGCTGCCGGGCCTCACCGATGAAGAGGCAGCGAAGATGGAGGTCGGCACCTATTCCAACGCGGAATTTTTCGAAGACGTCATGCAAGTGACCGAGTATGCCGCCGACAAGAAGCTCACGAATATCCTGGTCGATCAATCCTACGCCACAGCGCGTTGGCTGACCGACATGAACGTCAAATGGATTCTTTCCACCAGCACCCATGCGGTGAAGATGGGCGGAAAAATCAAGTTTCCTTCGGGGCGGGTGATTTCGGTGAACGACGGCGGCCTTGGCCTGGTCGAGATGCTGTTTCCGACGGCGGAAAAGAACGGCATCGACATCATCTACGAAGCGAAGGCGACCGCGTTGACGGTTGACGCCAAGGGCAAGGTCTCGGGTGTGCGGGTGCAAACTGCGGAGGGACTGGTGGATTTCCAGAGCCGCGCCGTGGTCTTGGCCGCGGGCGGGTTCGAGGCCAATCCGGAAATGCGCGCGCGCTATCTCGGCGCGGGCTGGGATCTGGTGAAAGTCCGCGGCTCGCGCTACAACACGGGCGAGGTTCTCGGTTTGGCGCTGGGCTTCGGCGCCCAGCCGGTCGGCCACTGGAGCGGCTGCCATGCGGTGCTGGTCGACGCCGAAGCGCCCGACGTCGAGTGCGCCTACGAGCACCGCTACTCGTATCCCTACGGCATCATGGTCGACATCAACGGCAAGCGCTTCGTCGACGAAGGCGAGGATTTTTTCAGCTACACGTATGCGAAATGCGGCCGGGAAGTGTTGCGCCTGCCCTGGCGTACGGCCTATCAAATCTTCGACAGCAAAACCCGCCCGCTGCTGCGCTCGGAGTACAACCGCGGCTTTAAAGCCGC
>DATEFI010000101.1:0-3064 GCA_035280705.1 Rhizorhapis sp.
TATTTGTAGAGCAAGCCGACCGAGAAATTATCGGCCACCTTCTGTTCGACACCTGCACCGGCCGTCCAGCCCCATGCGTCGCTGTCGCCGCTATCCGCAAAGGCATTGGTGACATTGCTGCTGCTGAAGCGGTTGTTGATCTTGCCATAGGCGCCACCGCCGGTCAGGTAAAAGAGCGTGTTGCCCATGGAATAACCAAGCCGCGCGCGAAGGGCGGCATTTTCCTTCAGCCGCCGCGTAAGCGTGTAGTCGCCCGGTTCGCTGGTAAATCCAGTGGCGCTGTCGGTGATATCGGCAATGCCGCCTTCTGCGACCACACCAGCCACGATATTGCCAAACTGCATGTCATAGCCGACATGCCCGGCCCAGTCCGTGCCCGTGCGGTCCTTGATACAACCGCCCGCCGCGTCGCCGGTACGGGAGCGGCCGGAGCAATAGCCGGTGAAAATGTCGCTGCCGCCAGAGGTTACCGCGTCGTCAAAATCGCCGTCACCGTCCGTGTCGAAAATCAGGCGCTCGCTCTTCTTGTCGTCCGCCCTGCCAAGGCCGATCGAGCCACCGGCATAAAGTCCTGTCCAGTTCCTCTCTCCTGAGCTTCCTGAGCTCTCCTGCGCCAAGGCAGGCGTGACAAGCACGAGTGCGACCGCAGCGCCAAGCGGCGCTTTCAGGATATATTTCATGAGCTTGGATCCCTTTTTATTTAACAGGCGGTTTTTCAACGACCTTGTCCCACGCTGGTTGCATGAACCCCCGATGAACCCCACGGCCCATGGGCTTTGCGGCACGATCCAGCTTGCAAGCGAGAGGGACCAAGCCCTATAGCTTGGCCATGTCAGATGATCTCTTCGGGGCAGTTTCAGCCACATCGACCGATTATGACGCCTCCCATATCGAGGTACTGGAGGGGCTGGAGCCCGTACGCCGCCGCCCTGGCATGTACATTGGCGGCACTGACGAACGGGCCTTGCACCATCTGGCCTCCGAGGTTCTCGACAACAGCATGGACGAGGCTGTTGCAGGCCATGCCAACCGGATCGAGGTCAATCTTGAGCCGGGCAACAGGCTGACCATCACCGACAATGGGCGCGGCATTCCGGTCGATCCGCATCCCAAATTTCCCGGCAAGTCGGCGCTCGAAGTAATCCTGACCACCCTCCATTCGGGCGGAAAATTTTCGGACAAGGCCTATGCCACATCTGGCGGCCTGCACGGCGTCGGCGTGAGCGTGGTGAACGCGCTTTCCAGCGACACGCTGATCGAAGTTGCGCGCAACAAGGAATTGCATCGGCAGCGCTTCGCCAAGGGGCACCCCTTGGGTCCGCTGGAGAAGGCAGGCGCTGCGCCCAACCGGCGCGGCACATCGGTCAGCTTCACACCCGACACGGAGATTTTCGGTGAGCTGAAGTTCAAGCCAGCCCGCCTTCACCGCCTTGCCCGGTCAAAGGCCTATCTCTTTGCGGGCGTGGAAATCCGCTGGAAATGCGCGGCCGGACTCATCACGGACGAGACGCCCGCTGAAGCGGTTTTCCAGTTTCCGGGCGGCCTCTCGGATCATCTGCGCGAACAGATCGGATCGCGGGAATGCGCCACGGCCCAGTTCTTCGACGGGCGGCAGGACTTTCCCGACGGTGCGGGCCGGGTGGAATGGGCCGTCGCCTGGCCGCTCTGGTCCGACGGCAGCTATAGCTGGTACTGCAATACCATTCCGACGCCGGACGGCGGCACCCATGAGGCCGGGCTTCGCGCCGCGCTGACAAAGGGCATCCGCGCCTTTGGCGAACTGGCAGGGCAAAAGCGCGCCGCCCAAATCCAGGCAGAAGACATCATGTCCGCATGCGAGATCATGCTGTCGGTCTTCATTCGCGATCCGCAATTCCAAAGCCAGACCAAGGACCGCCTGACCTCACCCGAAGCCGCTCGCCTGGTCGAAAATGCCGTGCGCGATCATTTCGACCATTTTCTTTCGGACAATATGGATCGCGGCAAGGCCCTGCTGGCATTTGTCCTCGACCGGATGGACGAAAGACTGCGGCGCAAGGCCGAGCGGGAGGTAAAGCGCAAAAATGCCACAAGCGCCCGCAAGCTGCGCCTGCCCGGCAAGCTGACGGACTGTTCCTCCGATGACCCGGAGGGCACCGAAATCTTCATCGTCGAAGGCGACAGCGCCGGCGGTTCGGCCAAGCAGGCGCGGGACCGCAAGACCCAGGCAATTCTTCCCATTCGCGGTAAGATCCTAAACGTCGCCTCTGCCAACAGCGCCAAGATCTTAGCCAATCAGGAGATCGCAGACCTTGTCCAGGCGCTGGGCTGCGGCACCCGAAAGGACTGCAATCCCGACAATCTGCGCTATGACCGGATCGTCATCATGACGGACGCCGATGTCGACGGGGCGCATATCGCTACGCTACTGATGACCTTTTTCTTTCAGGAAATGCCGGAGATAGTCCGGCAAGGACATCTCTACCTCGCCCAGCCTCCGCTCTACCGCCTCGTTTCAGGAGCAAAGAGTGTTTATGCCCGTGATGACGCGCACCGGGCGGAACTTGAGGCGACCGAGTTCAAGGGCAAGAAGGTGGAGATCAACCGCTTCAAGGGCCTGGGCGAAATGAACCCGCAACAGCTTCGCGAAACCACCATGGATCCCAAAAGCCGCAGCATGATTCGCATCACCCTGCCCCAGGAATATGAGGAGCGCGCCGGGGTTCGGGACCTCGTCGATCGCCTGATGGGCAAAAATCCCGAGCACCGTTTTGCTTTCATTCAGGAGAATGCAGCCAATGTCGATGACGAGGTGATCGACGCCTGATTGTGAAGGCGATGGTTCCTATGGGTCGGCCAATATTGGCGATCAGAACTGTTGGTGAGTAGTGAGAGGTGAAATGAGGCGATATTCCATGATGGCTATGCCGCTCGTGATGCTGGCAGCAGGCATGACCGGATCCGCGATTGCGGCGCCAGCCAAACCCGCCGCCTTTGTGCAGTGCGCCATGTGTCACAAGGTGGACAAGAGCGGGACGCATGGCATCGGCCCCAATCTGCTTGGAGTTTATGGCGAAAAGGCGGG
>DATEFI010000102.1:0-5057 GCA_035280705.1 Rhizorhapis sp.
ATCATTTCCGGGAGGAAAGTCGATCCGCCGCCTGGCCTCGGGCGGCGGGTCCGTCTACGCGAAGGAGCATATTGTGAGCTATTCCGATCAGATCGCCCATCTCAGCCAGCTTATTAAGGGGTTCAACGGCACCTGGGACGGCATTGACGCCGAGTCCGCCGCCCGCATGCAGCTGCAGAACCGGTTCCGCACCGGCCTCGACATCGCCCGCTACACCGCAAAGATCATGCGCCAGGACATGGCGGCTTATGACGCCGATCCCGCCAACTACACCCAGTCGCTGGGCTGCTGGCACGGCTTCATCGCGCAGCAGAAGATGATCGCGATCAAGAAGCATTTTGGCTCGACCAAGCAGCGCTACCTCTATCTCTCCGGCTGGATGGTGGCCGCGCTCCGCAGCGAATTCGGTCCGCTGCCCGACCAGTCGATGCATGAGAAGACGTCGGTTCCCGCTCTCATCGAGGAGCTTTACACCTTCCTCAAGCAGGCCGACGCCCGTGAACTCGGCATGATGTTCCGCGATCTCGACGCCGCCCGCAAGGCCGGCGATCAGATCAAGGAAAAGCAGCTTCTGACGGCCATCGACAATTACGAAACCCATGTTGTCCCGATCATCGCGGATATCGACGCGGGTTTCGGAAATGCGGAAGCCACCTACCTGCTCGCCAAGAAGATGATCGAAGCGGGCGCCTGCGCACTCCAGATCGAGAATCAGGTGTCGGACGAAAAGCAGTGCGGCCACCAGGACGGGAAGGTCACTGTGCCGCATGAGGACTTCCTCGCGAAGATCCGCGCCTGCCGCTACGCCTTCCTCGAGATGGGCGTTGAGGACGGCATCATCGTCGCCCGCACCGACTCGCTGGGCGCTGGCCTTACCAAGCAGATCGCCTTCAGCCGCGAGCCCGGCGACATTGGCGACCAGTATAACAGCTTCCTCGACTGCGAAGAGATTGCTGACATCGCTCAGGCCAATGGCGACGTCATCATCAATCGCGGCGGCAAGCTGATGCGCCCGAAGCGCCTGCCGAGCAACCTTTTCCAGTTCCGCACCGGAACCGGCGAGGACCGCTGCGTGCTCGACTGCATCACCTCGCTTCAAAATGGCGCGGACCTGCTCTGGATCGAGACCGAGAAGCCGCATATCGAGCAGATCGCGGGAATGGTCGACCGCATCCGGGAAGTCATTCCCAATGCGAAGCTGGTCTACAACAACTCGCCTTCCTTCAACTGGACGCTGAACTTCCGTCAGCAGGTTTTCGACCGCTGGCAGTCGGAGGGCAAGGACGTGTCGGCCTATGACCGCGCCAAGCTGATGAGCGTCGATTATGACGGCACGGAACTGGCCGCAGAAGCCGACGAGAAGATCCGCACCTTCCAGCGCGACGCAGCGAAGCGGGCGGGTATCTTCCACCATCTCATCACCCTGCCCACCTATCACACCGCTGCGCTGTCGACCGACAATCTGGCGCGGGAATATTTCGGCGAGGCCGGGATGCTGGGCTATGTCCTCAACGTCCAGCGCCAGGAAATCCGCCAGGGCATTGCTTGCGTCAAGCACCAGAACATGTCGGGTTCCGACATTGGCGATGACCATAAGGAATATTTCGCGGGTGAAGCCGCCCTCAAGGCCGGCGGCGCCCATAATACGATGAACCAATTCGCAGCCTAGCTTTCGCTGCACACGAACTTTCCTGGGGAGGAAAGACCTGCCCGCCGTGAGGACACTCACGGCGGGTATTTTTGTGGGCGCATCATATCGGTAATTCAATGCATTCGCGCACTGGCCTTTTCCGGCTTTGCACCCCATATGCTCCCGAGCAAATGGGATTGACCGGACGAGAGGGGACAGCAGCCTTGGCTTACTCAGTCAACGATGGGGATGGCGACATCATTGAATCGCCAGCGAAAATTCCTGTTCCGAAGGAGGTTCAGGACGCCGTTCGCACATTGATCCGCTGGGCGGGCGACGATCCTGAGCGGGAGGGCCTGCAGGATACGCCCAAGCGCGTGGCACGCGCGTGGAAGGAATATTGCCATGGCTATTCCGAAGATCCCGCGCAACATTTGAACCGGGTGTTCGAAGAGGTCGGGGGCTATGACGAGATCGTCCTGTTGAAGGACATTCCTTTCCAGTCGCACTGCGAACATCATATGGCTCCGATCATCGGCGTCGCTCATATCGCCTATCTGCCCCGCGATCATGTGGTGGGAATTTCGAAGCTCGCCCGTGTTCTTCACGCCTTCGCGCGTCGTCTCCAAGTGCAGGAGCGGCTGACGGCGGAGGTGGCGGACTGCATCTGGGACTATCTGAAGCCGCAGGGTGTGGCCGTCGTTATTGAAGCGACCCACGCCTGCATGACTGCCCGCGGCGTCAGGACTCCGGGCGTCACGATGAAGACGAGCCGCATGATGGGCGTCTTCCGCGAGGATGAGAAAAGCCGCGAGGAAGTGCTGGCGCTGATGGGCGTGGGCTGAGTCATGGCGGGAGCGGACCGACCGCTCAAATATGTGCTGGTGACCGGCGCGGCGCAGCGGATTGGCGCCGTGATCGCAAGGACATTGGCGGCGCAGGGCTATGGCATTGTGATCCACTATCGCCGTTCCGCCACCGCAGCGAAGGCTTTGCAGGCGGAGCTGCTGGCCGCTGGAGGTCGAGCGGTGCTGTGCGATGCCGACCTTGCCGATCCGGCTGAAGCGGAAACGCTGATTGACCGTGCAACGATCGCGCTTGGCGAACCACTCCACGCCTTGATCAATAATGCTTCCCTTTTCGAGTTCGACCGCGCCGGAACGGTATGCAGGGACAGCCTGGAACAGCATTTCCGCACCAATTTGATGACTCCGGTGCTGCTGGCGAGACAATTGGTGGAGCAACTGCCGCAAGGCGTGACAGGCGCTATCGTCAACCTTCTCGACCAGAAACTGGCCAATCCCAACCCGGACTTTTTCAGCTATTCGCTCAGCCGCTATGCGCTTGCAGGTGCCACCACGCTGATGGCCCAGGACTTTGCGGGACGGTGCCGGGTAAACGCGGTCGCGCCGGGCATAACCCTGCCGAGTGCCGGTCAGAGCGAAGCGGAGTTCCAGTCGGTCGCCGCCTATAACCTGCTGGAGCGGGTGTCTTCGCCCGAACATGTAGCGGCGGCGGTGGGGATGTTGCTAAACAGCCCGGCGATCAACGGACAGTGCATTTGGGTGGATGGAGGACAGCGGTTCATGGAGCAACCCCGCGACGTCATGTTTCTGGGCGGGCAGGCATGAGCCTTTTATTCCGTTTCCTGCCGCAGGGCATCAATATTGCGCATGCCTATGTGACGCGACTGGAAAATTACAAGGTCGACATGTTCCTTGGCATTCACGCCCATGAGCTTGAACGGCCGCAGCCGGTGCTCGTCACTGTGGAAATGCTTTCCTTATATGACGGGCCGGTCGGCGACGAGATCGCACAAGTGGTTGATTATGATTTTCTGCGGCTGGAAATCGGGAAATTGGCCAGCGCGCAGAAATTCGCGCTTCAGGAACATTTTTGCGACAGGGTGGCGGCGCTGTGCTGGGCTTTCCCGCCGGTCATCGCTGTGGCGGTCGAAAGCACGAAGCCCGATGTCTATCCCGATGCGGCCGTCGGATGCCGGATTGTGCGGTTGAGGGACACTGCCGTCCGCAGTCAATAGTTTGCGATCAAACCGGCATCCCCAGTCCTTTATTGTTATAATGATGCCAGGCCATGATGGCGGCGGCGCCGCGATGGGGGCGCCAGGCTTCGGCCAATGTCCGGGTGACCTTTTCACTTGGCCGTTCCGGTAATCCCAATATGCGGCCCACCTCGATCTGAACGGCCAAGTCGCCCGCGGGCCAGATGTCGGGCCGGCCTTCGGCGAACAGCAGGTAGATCTCCGCTGACCAGCGGCCGATTCCCTTCACTGCGACTAGAGCGGCAATGGCCTCCTCATCATCTTCCGGCAGACTGTGGAGGTCCAGTTCACCTGAAGTCACCAGTTCTGCAAGGCTCCGGGCATAGCCCTGTTTCTGCCGCGATAGCCCGCAGGCGCGGAGAGAATCGAAATCCGAGGCCAGCAGACGATCGGGAGCGCAACCGGAGCCGAGCAGCGACTCCAGCCGGTCCCAGACCGCAGCGGCCGCTTTCACGCTGACCTGCTGGCCGACAATGGTGCGAAGCAGGGTCTGATAACCGCGGGGGCGGATTCGCGGTTCGGGATAACCGACGCGGCCCAGAGCCGCGCCGAATCCCGGTTCCAGCGCGGCAAGTGCATCCATGGAGATCTTCAGTTGTTCCTGGCTCAACCCCATAAAATCCCTCGTTTCAGCCAAGTCGGGTGAAGGCCGCCACTTTGGCTTGATTTATGCGCATCGCCCCCTATTAGCGGCTGGGTGCGAATTTAGGAGGGCTTAATGCCGAAAATAACGGTGGTGACCCGCGAGGGCGAGGAAAAGACGATCGAAGCCGAAGCTGGCCTGTCACTCATGGAAATCATTCGTGACAATGGTTTTGACGAGTTGCTGGCGCTGTGCGGCGGATGCTGCTCCTGTGCTACCTGTCACGTCCATGTCGATCCGGCTTTCGCGGACAAGCTGACTGCCATGACCGATGACGAGAATGATCTTCTGGACAGCTCCGATCACCGCAATGAATATTCCCGCCTGTCCTGCCAGGTCAATTTCGGTGAGGAACTGGACGGCTTGAAAGTCATTATCGCGCCGGAAGACTGAGCTTCTTCCAGTGGAGAAGAAAGGGGAGCGGCGGTTTCGCCGCTCTTTTTTTGTGCCGGCCCTGCGTATTGACTGTGCTCTTGTGAGGACCGGAACCCGCCCTTCCAAAAGCAACATCGTCCGACGCCAACAGTTTGCCCCAACAAAAAAGCGGCCCCGAAGGAGGCCGCTTTCCTGTCCATCCCGGAAAACCCGGTCAGCGCGAATAGAATTCGACGACCAGATTGGGTTCCATCCGCACGGGGTAAGGGACCTCGTCCAGCGTCGGCACGCGGACATAGCTGACCTTGGCGGTGCCGTCCGGCGCCACATAATCGGGAATGTCGCGC
>DATEFI010000103.1:0-2613 GCA_035280705.1 Rhizorhapis sp.
TCGGCCAGCATCGAGGGCGTCTTGCCCACCGCAGGCATATCGGTGATGAGCGGGGTGGTGATACGGCCGTCTGGACGCACTTGCACCTTTGCCCCAAGCTCCGGATTGCGCCAGACGAAGATCGTCAGCTCGTCAAGCGGCCCAATGATATATTCCTCGCCCGGCCCCTCTTCGGCCGAAACAAAGGAAGCTGGCGGAAGCTGCTGTCCCCCGCCAGTCGAAGAACAGCCCGCCAGCGCCGTAGCACTCAGCGCAAGCGTCAGGAAAAGGCCGGATTGCCGAGTCACCCGCATGATATTCACCCTCATTGCCCACACCCACAGACCATCGCTCACGGCGACAATCCGCACAGGATTTCAGTCCGCTATGACAATAAAGGGTGAAGATTGGGTTAGGATTGATTTCGAAGAGGAAATGAGAGTGCCGAGATCCTGCGAGGCGAGATCTTTTAAGCCCGGAAATCTTTCCCGTACGGGCCGAGCCTGTCGAAGCCCATTTCCTTCTTCAAAAAGAAGTAGAGCCCTTCGACAAGCTCAGGGCGAACGGATTTTCTATTCGAATAATTTCTTACTCCACCAGCATCTCCAGGGGCGGCTTATGCCCCAGAAAGGCTGACGGACTGGCGCTCGCGCCATAGGCGCCCGCCAGGAAAATGGCGACGATGTCCCCCGGTCCCGCTTCAGGAAGCGCAACCTTCTCTGCCAGCCGGTCCAGCGGAGTGCACAGGCATCCCACGACGCTCACCGGCTCTTCTGCCGGATCGACGCCAAATTTATTGGCGATGGCGACTGGGTAATTCCGCCGGATCACCATTCCGAAGTTGCCACTTGCGGCCAATTGATGGTGCAGACCGCCATCCACCACCAGATAGATTTCGCCCTGGCTCACCTTCCGGTCCACGATCCGGGTGAGGTAAACCCCTGACTCGCCGACAAGCCAGCGGCCAAGTTCAATGGCGAATTCTGTGTCCTTCAAAATGGCTGGCCGGTTCTCCAGCGTTTCGGACAGCGCGGCTCCCACCTTCTCCACATCGACCGCGCGGTCGCCCGGGAAATACGGAATACCAAAGCCGCCGCCTAGATTAACAAGCGGTGGCGCGGCCCCGGCCTCCTCCGAAAGGCGCGCGGCCAGGCCAACGGTGGCGCGCTGCGTCTCGATCAACGCCTCGGCGTCCAGCGTTTGGGAACCTGCAAATATATGAAATCCGCGCCACTGCGCTCCGGCCTGGATCACATGCCTGGCGAGCGCTCCCGCCCGTTCGGCATCGATTCCAAACGGCTTTGAACCGCCCCCCATGCGCATGCCCGATCCGCGCAGGTCGAAGTCGGGATTTACGCGAACGGCAAGGTGCGGCCTTTTGCCCAGCCTGTCTCCAATGGCAAGCGCCCGTTCGGCCTCCCCCTCCGATTCCAGGTTGAGCGTAACTCCGGCCATGATTGCGAGCTTCAACTCATCGTCGCGCTTCCCGGGGCCTGCAAAGCTTATCCGGTCTGCGGGCATTCCGGCCGCCAAAGCCATCTCGACTTCCCCGCCGGACGCAACATCGAAACCGTCGGTCAGGCTCACCATTTTTCTTAACAATGGCGCATAAGGGTTTGCTTTTATGGCATAATGCAAAGACACGCTCGCCGGAACGGCCGCGCGGAACCGCGCCACCTGTGCCTTCATCACGTTAAGATCATAAACAAAGAGCGGCGTAGCCCCCGCTTCGTCAATGAGGGAAGCCGCGCCGCATCCTCCGATGAGCAGCATGCCGTCCTCGCCGGAAAAGAAAGGGGGTATGGGCCCCATCGGCTTCATGGCCTGAACTCCTGCGCCAGCTTCACCCGGTCGATCTTGCCATTGGGATTGCGCGGAAAGCCGTCCACGAAGCGAATATATTTTGGCTGCATGAAGTTGGGTAATTGCGCCTTCAGATGTTCTTTCACCATATGTTCGGCCTGCCCCTGCTCGATGTCCCCACGCTGCCTTAACAGCAGCGCTATGGCAGAGCCAAGCCGCTCGTCGGGAGTACCCAATGCGACAGCCTCCACAATATCTGAACTTTGAACTGCCACCTCTTCGATTTCGGTGGGACTGATGCGATTGCCTGCGCTCTTGATCATCGCATCGTCGCGCCCGACAAAATAGAGCAGTTCATCAGCGTCCCGCCTCACCATGTCACCGGACCAGACCGCTATTCCGCCATAGACCGACGCCGGCGGGGCCGGGCGGAACCGTTCTGCCGTGCGTTCAGCGTCCTGCCAATAGCCTTTGGCCACCAAGGGCCCGGCATGTACCAGCTCGCCCGGCTCATCGTCCGCGGTCAGGCTGCCATCGGGGCGGACCACCAATATTTCGGCAAATGGAATGGCCTTGCCCATGCTGTCGGGATGGCTGCTGACCAGCGAGGGGTCAAGATAGGTCGACCTGAACGCTTCGGTCAGCCCATACATCGGGTAAATGTCGGCCTGCGGAAACATTCCCCGCAGACGTTCGACCAGAGGCCGGGTCAATGCTCCACCGCTGTTCGTCAGCCGTTCAAGTCGGGCCGCTGTCTCAGGAAGCCAGGGATGTTCGGTGAGCTGTACCCAAAGCGGCGGTACGCCCGCTAAGGTCGTAATGTCATATTTG
>DATEFI010000104.1:0-3757 GCA_035280705.1 Rhizorhapis sp.
GCAGCGGGGTCCCTGCCTGCGCAGGGACGACGAGTGCGCTGGGAATTACGGTCTTTCAATAATTAACCCGGAGACGGAAGAGGCAGAGGCGTTTATCCGCCTTCGCCATTCACCCCGTCGTCCCTGCGCAGCAGGGACCCCGCTGCCCTATAGACAATCCTTTGAAAGGCTTCGATAAGTTCCGCCCGAACGGAGATCAGGCGATTGATCTAACGCGTGGCGTCCTAACTCACGACCTGTGGCAGGATCGCGTCGAGGAGCAGCATGCCTGGCTCTTGCACCTTGAGCCGGTCACCCTCGAGGACAAGCAGTCCCAGCGCCGAAAGGCGCTCCACTGCCGCATGGTCGATCAGCGCCTCCGTGCCGATGCCTGAGAGGCCGGCTATGCGCGCGAGATCCACGCCTTCCTTCAGTCTAAGGCCCATCAGCAACGCCTCTGCTGCGCGGTCCTCTTGCGACAAGAGTGTTTCGCTTTCGATGCCATGACCATTGCGGCCGACTGCGGCGAGCCAGTTCTCCGGCTTCCTGTGCCGCTGGCTGGCTGCTCCGCTGCGCCTTCCATGCGCTCCGGGACCGATGCCGGCATAATCCTGATATCGCCAGTAGATGAGGTTGTGGCGGCTCTCTTCACCCCTTCGCGCATGGTTGCTGATTTCATAGGCGGGCAAGCCCGCTTGCTCTGTAAGGGCCCTGGTGAGTTCGAACAGTGTGGCCGCGTGATCCGCATCGGCCGGAGCAAATTCGCCCTTGCGGACCATTGTTTCGAACCGGGTCCCCGGCTCGATCGTGAGTTGGTAGAGCGAAAGATGTGAGGTGCCATGGGACAGCGCCTGCACAAGCTCCTTTTCCCATTCCTCCACGCCCTGGTCAGGACGGGCATAGATCAGATCGAAGCTGACCCTGGGGAAAAGGCGTTGCGCTGCTTCCAACGCGAGCAGCCCTTCATGAACGTCGTGAGCGCGGCCGAGGAAGCGGAGCGACTTGTCGTCGAGCGCCTGGAGACCGAGCGATATACGGTTTACCCCTGCGCGGGCCAGATCGGCAAAGCGCGCAGCTTCGACCGACGAGGGATTGGCTTCCAGCGTGATCTCAATGTCGTCGGCAAAGCCCCAATGATCCCGGGCCGCCGCCAGCACCGCTTCGACGGTTTCCGCAGGCATGAGCGAAGGGGTGCCGCCACCGAAGAAGATCGATGAAAGACGCCTGCCGCTGGTCAGCCGGGCCTCATGCGCCATGTCCTTGAGCAGCGCCATGCGCCAGGCTTGCTGGTCGACCGTCTCCCGCACATGGCTGTTGAAATCGCAATAAGGGCATTTCGAAACACAAAAAGGCCAATGCACATAAAGCGCTAGCGGCTCTGTTCGGGCTGCGTTCACATTGGCATCGCTCATATGCGCCTCCCTATGATCGCAAAGCTCCCGATGGAAAAGTCCATAATGAAGACGAAGCTCGCTCTTTCCCTGTTCCTTGCCCTTGCACCTTGCATCGCCGTGCCGGCTGCGGCCCAGCGCTATCCTGATGAGGGTTATTATGACGATTATGGCGACGGTGACGACTATCGCCGCGACGATCGCTACGAGGATCGCCGCTATCGCGAGCGGGAAGCAGAGGAAGACGCGCCGCCGGTCTATTGGGATGAAGCTCCGGACGAAAAGCAGGAGCGGGGCGGCAGTCTTTTCCGGTCAGTGATGCTGAAGCGGCACAATGACGCCCGCCGCGCGGTTGGTCAGTCGCCCTTGCGCTGGAACGCGGCGCTTGCTGCGGATGCGCAGCGCTATGCCAACCAACTCGCGCGCACGCGTGTGTTCAAGCACAGCAAGGAACCGCGGGGGAGGACGCCGCAAGGCGAGAATCTGTGGATGGGGAGCTCAGGCTATTTCAGCTATGACGAGATGATCGGAAGCTGGGTGAAGGAAAAACGCTGGTTCCGCCGAGCTGCCATGCCAAGGGTGAGCAGCACCGGGCGCTGGGCCGACGTCGCGCACTATACGCAGATCATCTGGCACAGCACGACGGATGTGGGCTGCGCCATCGGCGACAATGGCCGCGACGAATATCTGGTCTGCCGGTACGGCCCGCCGGGCAATGTCTATGGGCGGGACCCGCTGGGCGGAGATGAGCCGCCCAAGCCTATGAGGACGGGCTATTGAGCGGGGCTTCTTGAGGGTGAGACGAACATGCTTTCCCTCTCCCATAGGGAGAGGGTTACGCAGACCTGGGCCGACCTAGTTGGTCTTGGTCGAAGTTGGGTGAGGGGTTCCACGCTACTGGCAGGGCACAACCCCTCACCAACTCCGGCTGGGCTGCACGCAGCCAAGCCCTCATATCCTCTCCTTATGGGAGAGGTAAAAAGGAGATGGCATCTCCACCCTCAATCCAGAAAATCCCCCGCCAGCAACAGCAGCAGCTTTACGTCCAGCGCCATTCCCTCGCGCCGCTTTGCCTGGATGTAGTTTGCGACTTCGCCCAGCGGCACGCGGTGGACGATAATGTCCTCGCCCTCGGTTCCGCCGCCTTCGCCGGCCTTTGTAAGACCGGTGGCCTTGAAGAGGGTGAAGCTCTCGGACACCATGCCGGGTGAACTGTAGAAGCGGCCGAGATCCTCCATCTGTGCCGCATGGTAGCCGGTCTCTTCCTCAAGTTCGCGGGCGGCCGCATCCGCCGGGGCTTCGCCTTCATGATCGTCGCCGATGAGGCCTGCCGGCAGTTCCAGGCAGCGGGCCTTCAACGGCACGCGATATTGCTCGACGAGCAGGATATGGGGGCCGTCCGGTGCCTCCTCTATGGCCAGAATCACCCCTGCCTGGATGCCCCGGCTGCGCGAGACATATTCCCATGTGCCTTCGCGCTTTGCCGTGATGAAACGGCCTTCCCACATGGTTTCGACGGCTTCAGTCATTATCTTCGTTTCTCATTCTTCTGGGATGGCCCTGCGAACCAGGAACCGCAGAACAGTTCGCTTGGCCATCACAGTTCGATCAACCGGTCCGGCAGCTCGTTCGAATCGCTTTCGCTCCTCGGGAAGTGTTCTGCCAGGACGGTGCCGACGCAGCGGACCGCTTCGGCCATGCCCTTTCCAGGACGGCCCTGCCTTACTTCGTCAATCAAGGCGATCATGGCTTCGCCCCATATTTCGGGCTGGACCTTGCTGGCGATGGCTTCGTCGGCGACGATCTCTGCCCGATGCTCGTCGAGCGCAAGATAGATGAGGATTCCGGTCCGGCCTATGGTCCGCCGCTCGGCCCCCACCTTGAAAAAGGCGATGGCGCGGCGCCGCACCCGCCGCGCCTTGGTGCGCCTCGGCGTCAGTGCAAGCCGCAGCGCCTTGACCGCCAGCAGATAACGGACGGCAAGGAAGACGGCGATCAGCAGGCCGAGCAGGGCAGTCAATGTGACGCCGGCTGGAAGCTCCCGCTCCCAGCCACCGCCAAGCAGGCCGTGCAGGCGGTCCATGAACCAGCCCGGAAACATCGCAACCGCTGACAGGGTGAGGAACGTCGCCGCCACAGCCCAATGAAGCCCCACGTCATGATAGCTGTCGGAGCGGTCCGCGACGATGGTAACGATCTCGCCACTGGTGTGCGCCTCGGCCTCCGCCACGGCGGCTGTCACCTCTCCATGATCTTCGGCGGTCAGCCGGTTCACTTTCCGCATCACCAGCTCCCCGAAGCTCCGCCGCCGCCAAAGCTGCCGCCGCCGCCCGAAAATCCGCCGCCGCCCCAACCTGAGCCGCCGCTTCCGCCGCCCCAGCCGCCAC
>DATEFI010000105.1:0-5249 GCA_035280705.1 Rhizorhapis sp.
CTGGTATTCCTTGCCACCCTTGCCACGATCATCGCCAGCCAGGCGGTCATCACCGGCGCCTATTCGCTAAGCCAGCAGGCGGTCGCGCTCGGCCTGCTGCCCCGGCTTTCGATCCGCCAGACTTCGGCCGACCAGATCGGCCAGGTTTACATGCCTTTCGTCAATTGGGCGCTGCTTGCCGGAGTGCTAATCCTCGTGTTCGCGTTCAAGAGCAGCACTGCGATGGCAGCGGCCTATGGCATTGCCGTCACCGGCACCATGGTGGTGACGACCTGCCTTGCCTTCGTTATCGCGTGGAGAGGCTGGCATTGGCCTGTGCTCTGGACGACCCTGCTGTTCATCCCGTTTCTTGCCATCGACCTCGTCTTCTTTGGCGCGAATATTCTGCGCGTCAGCGAAGGCGGATGGGTGCCACTGCTGGTTGGCGGCATTATTGGCCTTATCATCGTCTCCTGGATGCACGGACGGCGGGTGTCCATCGCGCGCACGAGCGAGCAGGGGGTATCCATGCCCGATCTCGCCACTGCGCTCGCAGTCCGGCCCCCGCTGATCGTCGATGGTGTCGCGGTGTTCCTGACCCAGGATGGAAATGTCGCTCCATCGGCGCTGCTGCACAACCTCAAGCACAACAAGGCGCTGCACCAGACGAATGTGCTGCTGACCGTCGCGACTGGCCCTACCCCTCATATCGCGCCGGACCAACGCCTCTCTCTCGACTGGATCGACGACCATTTCGCCAGGGCGCGGCTGACCTATGGCTATATGGACCGGGTGGATGTGCCGAGCGATCTGGCGCGAAGCAATCTGCTGACCGGCGTTGGCGGCACCTCCTTCTTCGTGGGCCGTAATGCGATACGCCGTGCGAGCCGGCCGGTCATGCCGCGCTGGATGACGTTGCTCTACAGCTTCCTGCACCGGAACGCCGCTGATCCGACCGCCTTTTTCGCGATCCCGCCCAATCGCGTGGTCGAACTCGGCTCGCAAATAGAGCTATAGAGGGGAATGATGCGCGGCGATCCGGTCTCCTATCTGCTTGCCATTGCCGGTGTGGCGATAGTCGCCGCCATTACCGCGGCATGGTTCCCGGTCCTGGGCGTCGCCTCCTCCGCATTGCTGTTCCTGCTGCCGCTCCTGCTGGTCGCCGCGCGCGGCGGCGTTGGTCCTGCGCTGGTCGCGGCGGCGGGCGGCGCGCTCGCCTATAATTTCTTCCTGCTCCCTCCGCGCTTCACCTTCCGCATCCATGGCCTCGACAATCTGGTGAGCGTGCTGGTCCTGTTCTCGGTGGCCATCGTGACGAGCCGGCTGGCAGCGGCGCTCAAGGCCCGCCAGGCCGAAGCAGCCGGGCGCGCCGAGGCAAATGCCGAAGCCGCGCAATTTGCGGGCCTGCTTGGCCAAGGAAAGGCGGCCAGTGCCACTGATCGCGCTCTGGATTGGCTTGGCCGGACCTATGGCGAGGCCAGGATCCTCCCTCTCGGCACGCTGCCCCAGGCGGAAAGCAGCCTGTCCACCCTCGACCTCTCCGCGCTTGCATGGGCCATGCACAATGGCGACATAACGGGACATGGTTCCGCCATCATGCCTGCTGCCGAGTGGACATTCCTGCCCTTGAGCCCGCGCCGCCAGTCCGGCACCGACCTGCTGGCGGTGGCGCGTCCCATGAGCGGCACTACCCGCAGCGAACTGGAGGTGGCTCAGCTTCAGGCGCTGGCACAGCTATTGGGACAGTCGCGCGACCGGATCGCGCTGGAAGAGGAACGGCGCGAGCGTGAGCGCCTGGAGGATCGCGATGCCTTCCGCCGCACATTGCTGGCCTCGCTCGCCCATGATTTTCGCACGCCGCTAACGGTGGTGACAGGGGAATTGGCGAAACTGGCGCCGGGTGACGAGGGCGCTGCACATGCGCTGGTGGAGGCGCGGCGGCTGGACCGGATGATGGACGATTTGATCGGAGCAGCCCGGATGGAGAGCGGCGCATTAACGCCGCAGATGGAAGCCGTCGATCTCGTCGATATCGTTGCCGATGCGCGCACGGCTTTGGGAGATTGCACGGAACGGCTACGGCTGACGCAGGACGTAAGTGCGGCATTGCCTTTGGTCGAGGCTGATCCGGTGCTGCTTCGGCACATCGTCATCAACCTCGTCGACAATGGGGTTCGTCATGCACGATCAATTGTCGAGCTCTCCGCGCGGGAACGCAACGGTTCAGTCGATCTGACCGTGCAGGATGATGGTCCCGGCATACCCGATCAGGACCGGACCCGTATCTTCGATCGGTTCGCGCGTGTTGACGGCAGTGATCGCAGCGGCGGCAGCGGACTGGGGCTTGCCATCGCCAAAGGCTTCGCGGATGTGATGGGCATGACGATCAAGGCCGAAGAAAGCGGGCAGGGCGGCGCTCTATTCCGCCTTACCATGCCGGTGCGCAAGATGGAGGAGCCATGACGCGCATTCTGGTTGTCGATGATGAACCGGCGATCCTCCGGCTGTTGTCGGGCGTGCTGGAACGCGGCGGCTATCGGGTGGAGTCCGCCGGGACCGCAAAGGATGCGATGGCGGCCCTGGAGCGTGGCGGCGCCGACGCGATGCTGCTCGATCTTGGCCTGCCCGACCGCGACGGGATGGAGATGATCGCTGCGGTTCGCGCCCGGTATCAGTTTCCTGTCATTGTGATCACTGCCCGCCACGACACCGCCGAGAAGATCGCGGCGCTTGACCTTGGCGCTGACGATTATGTGACCAAGCCTTTCGACGCCGATGAGCTGCTGGCAAGGCTACGGTCCTCGCTGCGTCGTGCAGGATCATCCGCTTCGAAGGCAGAGCTCAGCTTCGGGCCGGTCACGCTCGACGCGGCACGGCATCAGGTGACGTGCCGGGGGGAACCGGTCGCGCTCACCCCACGCGAATTCGCTGTGCTGCAGACGCTGATGGAAGCCGGAGGCCGCCTGTGCACCCATGCGGCATTGCTCGAACGGGTATGGGGCAAGGCGCATATCGGTGACATCGACTATTTGCGGGTCGTCATCCGCGCGCTGCGCCTGAAACTGGAGACCGACCCCGCGCGGCCGGCCCTTATTCGCAACGAGCCAGCCATTGGCTATCGGCTGGTGGATTGAACGCGAGCTGGCTGACCCATTCCGCGATCATCTTCCGGCCTGCTGCCACGGCTGGCGGGCCGTGCAGGTCATGCGCAGCCCGCAGGGAGGCTTCATCCCCTCCGGCTTCGATCACTGATTCCGGCCATTCCTCGATCCAGGCGTCGAAGCGCTCATCCTCACCCATCTCGGCATGGAACTGGAGCGCCAGGACATTGGGACCGCGCCGGAAAGCCTGATATTCATAAAGATGGCTGGAGCCAAGCAGCTCTACATTGTCCGGCAGGGTGAATGTGTCGCCATGCCAGTGGAGGACCGGCACATCCTCCAGATGCCGCAGGGGTGAGGATGTTCCCGCTGCATTCAGGCGAATGGGATGAAACCCCACTTCCTTATGCGGTCCGGCATAGACCTCCGCGCCCAGCGCCGCCGCCATCATCTGCGCGCCGAAGCAGACGCCCAATGTGGGCCGGCCGGCCTCCAGCCGGTGGCGCAAACGGCGGAGCTGGCAGGCGATCCAGGGATATTGGTCCTGTTCATACACGCCCATCGGGCCGCCCATCATGATCAGCAAATCGGGTTCCCGCAGGTCGAGGGAACTGAACGCCGGATCGGAGACGTCGATCCGGTCGATAAGATAGCCTGCGTCCTCTATGGGCTGCCTGTAGCCTGCGACGCCTTCATAGGGGACATGCCGGATGATCAGGGCGGATTTCATACGGGTTCCTATGAGGTTGGTGTGGGAGGAATGGAAAGATAGACTTTCTTCAATGCCTTCAATCTCCGTCTGTCGCGGATAATCTGCCTTTTGCCTGACCAACTGAAACTTGGCTTGACGGTCATTTTTCTACCATATAAGTAGAGATGATCGATGCAAGGGCCTTCTGGCAAAAGGTTCACGGTCTTTCGACCGTTCGGTTGCCCGCGGCTTTTGACAGGGATGCAGCTTGCTCCGCGTAACCAACGGCTAAAGCGCGCGATGCTCGGGCGACCACGCCAGGCATCGTGTTTTCCCAGCGAATTGGGAGAAAACGATGCGTATTTTCATGATGTGTAGCAGATAGGGAAAAGGTCGGACTGATGGCCAGCCGCAGGGCGATTGTCCTTGCGGTGGATCATGGCCGCGCTAACCGCTGACCGGCGGCCTGCGCCCCATGTGCCCGGCGATCCCCGTACGACCCGCAACCAGTCAATCTGAAGTCAACAGCATGACGGAGCGCCCCGCACGGCGTTTCCGGCGAGGAACAGCCATGTCCATCATCATCACCGAAACCGATCTTGCGGCGATCGCCCGCTATCCCTTGTCGCTTCAGGAGGCCGCCCGCGCCCTTTGGAGCGGAAGGGAGCCTTTGCCCAGCGAAACCGGGGGCATTGCGCCTCAAGCCAGCAAACAAACGCGCCGCAAGCCGCGCTGATCTTTCAGGGACAATTCATGCCGATCAAGAAAAACATCAAAGCATTCCGCCTTCTGCCCGCGGATACCGCTGAATAGCCGGGTTTCCCCTTTTCCCCCGGCCAAACTGGGCCGCGCCTTCAGCTCAACCCCGGCGCGGCCTATCTTTTCCTGAAGATACAGATGAATGGCGCGCAAGCCGCGTGATCTTCGGGGTTCTACAGCTTCGCCGTGGCCAAGGCTTTCGCGTACCGGCGATCGACCACTTCCCAGTCGATATTCCGGAAAAAGGCATCGATATATTTGGCCGCGGCCGCGCCGAAATCGAGATGGAAGCTGTGCTCATACATATCGAGCGCCAGCAGCGGCAGGCCCCCTATGGCGCCATGCATATAATCTGCCGCCCAGTAATTGCGCAAAGCATGGAAGTTCATATTGTACGCCAATACGACCCATCCCGAACCGCCCGCGAGCGACATGGCTGTCCGCCGGAATTCGGTTTCCCATGCCTCCAATGAGCCGTAGGTCCTGATCAATGCCTCCTTCACGGCACCGGAAGCCTCGCCATTGCCGCCGAGGCCGTCAAAATAGATCTCGTGCAGGATGACCGAGCCCGTTCGGCTGAGCTCTTCCCGTTTCAGCGCTCCGTAGACCGCGGACGGGAGATCGGGATCGGTCAGCGCCGCTGCAATTCGCGCCTCTATCAGGTTCAGCGCCTTTACCGCGGCTTGATAATTATTCTCCCAATGCGAACGGATAAGGGC
>DATEFI010000106.1:0-2830 GCA_035280705.1 Rhizorhapis sp.
GAAAAGCACGGCTGCAAATTTTGGATCATCAAGGGCCATTGGATCTGCTTCCTTTTAGAATTCTCAGGGGATCAGCGCTTGATTCTTTCAATACAGCGGAAACGGTCGCGCATCCAACCCATGAGCGCAGAAAATGCCGACTGCGAAATCGTCCCGATGAGTGCTTCGGCGGTGAAGTCCCCTATTGAAATAAGATATTGTCAAGGATATTCCCTATTGGCAGGAACCATCTGCAGCGAACCATGTCCTGGCGTGGGTGCGACAGACGCTTTGGGGGTAAATCGATGCAAGTCACGTGCTGGAAACGACTGAACATTGTCAGTCCCTTCAGTAATTGCTAGGCGGCGTGAAATGACAGAGAGCAACATCTCCACCGAATTATCGTCCGGCCGAACCTCCAAGCGGATCAAATCCGTGGAAATCGGATATCGTGTACTGCTGGCGGTGCAGCGGGGGCCAGGCGCGGTGAAGCTTGCTGAAGTTGCGAAGCGGTGCGGTCTCTCCAGCGGCGCGGCGCACAATTATCTGACGAGTCTGGTGAATACCGGCTTGGTGGAGCAGGAGGAACGGGGCCGGTATCAATTGGGTCCCAGCGCCTTCGCCCTCAGTCTGGCGTCCTTCCGCCAATTGAACGGTTATGATGTGATGCGCGACGCAGCACAGGCGCTGCATCGCCAAACTGGTCAGAGCACGGCCGTAGCCGTTTGGAGCCAGGGCGGACCTGTATCGGTCTATATTCAGCGCTCGGAGAATACTGGCGCGTTCGAGTTTCGCTCCGGACATCTTCCCATGCTGGCTTCCGGTGCCGGGCTGCTTTTCATGGCCTATTTGCCGGAAAGCCAGACGAAGGAATTGATCGAGGCCGAACTGCGGGATTCCAAAAAAGAGGATGATGTCAGCAAACTCATTGCTGCGGCGCGCGAAGCGGTACTGCCAAAAGGATTCGCAACCTATTATTACGGGGATGGCCCTCATCATATCGCGCTTTCAGCGCCGATTTGGACCGAAGACGGCCGTATTCCCTTTGTCTTGTCGATTGTCATTCATCAGCCGGTAGCCGAGACCCTGCGCGAGACCTGGTCGCGGCAGCTTCAGGAACGCGCCTACCAGACTTCTCTGCTGCTCAATCGCATCGGCGCGGACGGGCCGGTAGCCGAACAGCCTCCTCAGCCGTTCGGCCGCCCCGCCTGACGGCATCGATCCCGCCATATTGCCGCGATCATCGAGCCGGGGCGCCCGCCCCTCCCGCCTCATCAGGCAAGAAGAAACATGGATTTCGTCTCCAGGAAACCGGCCAGCCCCTCGGGACCCGCTTCGCGCCCGACGCCGGACTTTTTATAGCCGCCAAATGGCGCGGTATAGTCGACCGCGAACGTATTCACGCCAATGTGGCCGGTCCGGATGCGGCGGGCAATGCGCTTGCCGCGCTCCACATCGGCGCTGAAAACCGACCCGCTCAGACCGTAATCGCTGTCATTGGCGATTGCGATCGCTTCTTCATCGGTGCGATAGCCGATTACGGAAACGACCGGCCCGAAAATTTCTTCCCGCGCTATCCGCATGCTGTTGTCCACCCCATCGAACACGGTAGGCTCGATATAATAGCCGCGGTTAAAGCCCGGCACTTTGCCTCCGCCCAGAACGACTCTTGCACCTTCGCTGCGGCCGAACTCAATATAATTGAGCACGCGCTCCCGCTGCCGTGCCATCGAAACAGGACCGATCAGCACCTCCGGATCCCAAGGGTCACCTACCTTGAAGCTCTCTATCTTGGCGACATAGGCATCGAGAAACTCATCGTGGCGACTGTCCGGGACGAGGACGCGCGTCTGGGAAAAGCAGATCTGGCCGCTGAAAGGCATGGTGAGCAGGGCCATTTGTTGTGTCCATGCGTCCATATCCGCGTCGTCACACAGGATCGAAGCGGACTTGCCCCCGAGTTCCAGGCTGACGCGGGCAATCCGATCTGCACAGACCTTGGCGATATGGCGGCCGGCATCGGTCGAGCCGGTAAAGCTGACTTTGTCGACGCGCGCATCGCTGATGAGCGTGTTACCGGCTTCGCGACCGGCGGGAACCACATTGAATACCCCGGCAGGAACACCTGCGGCCGCAACACATTCGGCCAGGATCAGCGCATCCAGAGGCGTTTCCGGGCTGGGCTTGACCACCATCGTACAGCCAGCGAGCATGGCCGGCGCTGCCTTGCCGGTCAACAGGACGAGCGGCGTGTTCCACGGTATGATCAGCGCCGACACGCCCACCGGTTCCCGCAGGATGCTGACGCGACCTTGAAGCGCGTCCCGCTCCTCCTCAAATGGGTAGCTTTCCGCCATTTGGGCATAATAGCGGAACTGCGCGGCGGCCATGGATGTGGAGAGTTCGACGAAGAACTGCGGCGCGCCGACCTGCGCTGTCCAGACCCGCTTCAACAGGTCAGTGCGCTTGTCTAGTTCGTCAGCTATACGGAACATGTAGCGCGCACGCTCCGACGGCGACAGATGCGGCCATTCGCTCTCGTTAAAGGCGCGGCGCGCCGCCGTAACAGCGGCGTCCATATCGACTTCGGACCCGGCAGGAACGCTGAGCGTCAACTCCTCCGTCATGGGCGATATCAGATCAAAGCGTTCCGAACCCATGGGCGCGCGCCAATCTCCATCTATGAAAAAGCGCGTGCGGACGTTTTCCGACAGTTCCGATGTTGCGTTGAATGTCCCAAGGCTCATGCTAGCGCCTCTCCTTTTCAGTTCGTCGAGCTATAGGGGGAGGACTGTAGCCTCCAGCGGAATGCTTGCGCTGGCCCATGGACGCCAGTGTTGCGCGGACGTCG
>DATEFI010000107.1:0-3525 GCA_035280705.1 Rhizorhapis sp.
CCCTTTGCGGGAACCCCCTTCGGCAATCTCTTCGGCCCGCAAGGCGGACAGCCGCAGACGCGCGAAGCTCAGTCGCTGGGTTCCGGCTTCATTATCTCGCCGGACGGTTATGTGGTCACCAATGCCCATGTGGTTTCTGGCGGAAACGCCAGTGCTGTGGTCGATTCGATCACGGTGATCCTGCCGGACCGCAAGGAATATGAAGCGAAACTGATCGGCCGCGATGTGGCGTCGGACCTTGCCGTGCTGAAGATCAATGCGCGGGGCCTTCCCTTCGTGAAATTCGGCGACAGCACCCGTACGCGCGTTGGCGACTGGGTCATCGCTATCGGCAATCCTTTCGGCCTTGGCAGCACGGTGACCGCAGGCATTGTGTCGGCGCTGCACCGCAATACCGGCCAGGGCGGCGCCTATGACCGCTTCATTCAGACCGATGCCTCGATCAATCAGGGCAATTCCGGCGGTCCGATGTTCGACCTCAACGGCAATGTGATCGGCATCAACTCGCAAATCCTTTCGCCGACGGGCGGCAATGTCGGTATCGGTTTCGCCATTCCCTCGGAAACGGCTCTTCCGATCATCGAGACGTTGAAGAAGGGGGGCGCGGTTCGTCGCGGTTACCTCGGCGTCGGCATCGGGCCGATGTCGGAGGATTTGGCGGAATCCCTGGGCCTTCCGAAAAATCGCGGCGAGTTCATCGGCCAGGTCGTGCCCGGTGAAGCAGCCGCGAAGGCCGGCATCAAGGCTGGCGACGTGGTGGTCAAGGTCAATGGCGAGGACGTGACGCCGGACAATACCCTCTCCTTCATCGTTGCCAATCTGCCGCCGGGGACAAGGGTGCCGGTCGAACTGATCCGTGACGGGCGGCGCATGACGGTCACCGCCATCGTGGGCGAACGTCCGGCCGAAGAGGAACTGGCGGGCTTTGGCGCCGAGCCGAAGGAGGATTTCTCGGACCAGGATCAGCAGAGCAGCCAGCAGGCCACTCAGCAGGCCCTGGGCGTCGCAGTGACGCCGCTGACCCCGGCCATTGCCCGGCAGTTGGGCGTGGATGGCGCGCAGAAAGGCGTGGTCATCACCGCTGTTGACCCCGCGTCGGACGCGGCCAGCAAGGGACTGCGCCGGGGCGACATATTGTTGACCGCGAATAACAGTCCTGTCGCGAGCGAGGCCGCACTCGCCGCGGCAGTGCGGGAAGCGCAGCAGGCAGGGCGCAGCGCTGTCCTGCTCCAGGTCCAGCGGGGACGGGCGCAGCCTGCCTTCATTCCGGTAAGGCTTGGGAAGAAGTAACCAAACATATCTCGCCGCTTGAACACAGTTGCTCAGCCCGAACGGAGGAAGATGATCCCGATTCTACGCGCAGCGCTATCGGTTGGGGTTCCGCCTTCGGCATAGGACCAGGGACGGCCGGCTATCCCTTCAGGAATAGCCTTACTTCGTCCGCAAAACGCTTTGGCTGGTCGAACATGATCATGTGGCCGCTCGGCCCTATGGGCTTGAGCTGGGCGGTCCTTGCTCCTGCATAGGCGGTTTGATAGCGGCGCGTTATGGCGGCGCGCTGCTCCGCATTGGCCGGGGTTGCATACAGGACGGTGAGCGGCGCGCGGATCTTTGGCAGCTCTGCCGTGATATCCAGTTTGGCAAGATCCTGAAGCGCGGCGGCCATGGTGTCCGGGTCATTGTCCGCCGCATCGGGACTGAACATGCCCATTAGCTGCCTGAACATCTCCCGTCCGCCCTGGGTGCCGGTGAAATAGCTGCCCATCCGGGTCGCAAAGGCGCCCATGCCTTCTGCGGTGCCGCCCACCATGCCAGCGCCGGCAGGAAGCATGTCCACGACCATTACTGATCCGGTCTGCCGGGGAAAGCGGAGAGCAAGCAGCATCGCCAGCATTCCCCCCATGCTGTGCCCGATGAGTGCGGGAGCTTGAAGACCAGTGGCTGAGATGTAGCGCGCGATTTCCGCCGCGACGGGTTCCACCACCGCTCCGCCGCGATTGGCCTCTGGCTGCGTTCCCGCAAATCCCTTCACCTGGATCAGGTGATAGCGGTAGCCAGGGACGGCGGCCACGCAAGCCTGCCATATCGACGAAGCGGAGCCCAGGCCAGGGATCAGTATGACGTCGGGTCCCGATCCCTGGGTTTTCACGCTGATCCGGCGGGACGAGAAAGCCGGGGCGGCCCAGCCAGTGCCGGGCAGCAATGCAGCGGCGCCCAGGATCAGGGCCGTGGTCATGAATTCGCGCCTATTTGCCCGGATCATATGGGATGCTGAATCGGTCATTTCTCCACATTATGCCTTGAACGCTTTAACCGCTGCTGACTGGCGGCTTTCTTCTTTCCCTGATCTTCCGGCGTTCACCTTCCGTCCACCGCCTTTGTGGAATCATTCATCGCAAATATGGCATAATCCCGACTCGGGGAGCTTAGGAATTGCTCGCGTGCGGGAAGTAGGCGAAGGATTGATCGAGGTGGGTGAAAGGCGGGGCTGGCAGCCGGTTTGGCTACGGGGCGCAAAGGGCGGGATTTTGCTGGCTGCATCTGCGATGCTGGCCTCCTGCTCCAGTGGCATCATACCGGCCGCTGCACCCTCGACGCCTGTTGCCAGCCGCCCGGTGACGCCGCCGCAGCGCATTCCCCAATATGATCCGCGCAGCCAGCCCTCGCCCGCGCTTGTACGGATCATCCATGATCTTGGGCGGGACTTCGACGGCGACGTCGGCATTGCTGTCCAGCGGGTGGATGCCGACTGGGTCGTCGAATATAATGGCCGCAAGCTTTATCCGCAGCAGAGCGTTTCCAAGCTATGGGTGGCGATGACGCTGCTCGACACGGTCGACCGTGGCAAGCTGAGGCTTGGCGATCCAACGGTCATTCAAAGGCAGGATCTGACCCTGTTCCACCAGCCCCTGGCGGCCATGGTGGATGCTGACGGTTATAAGACGACGCTGTCCGACCTTCTTAACCGGGCGATGCAGCAAAGCGACAATACGGCCAACGACAAGTTGCTCCGCACCGTCGGTGGTCCCGACGCGGTCCGGGCCTTTTTCGGGAAGAATTTCATTGGCAATATCCGCTTTGGCCCTGGCGAACGGCTGCTGCAAAGCGCGGCGGCGGGTCTGGACTGGAACCAGAGCTATTCGGTGGGCCGGAACTTCTATGCGGCGCGGGCGAACCTGCCCCGCTCGGTGCGTGAAAAGGCGCTGGACCGCTATCTCGCCGATCCGCCCGATGGCGCTGCGCCTGCCGCCATCGTCGGGGCGCTCGCGAAGCTGAAGCGGGGCGATCTGCTGTCGCCCTCCTCCACGCGGCTGCTGCTCGCGGTCATGCATGAGGCGAAGACCGGTCCGCAGCGGATCAAGGGTGGCGTACCGCCCGGCTGGACCTATGCCCACAAGACCGGCACCGGCCAGGAACTCGCGCCCCGTTCGACGGGCTATAACGACGTCGGCATCATGACCGCCCCAGACGGCACCAGCTATGCCGTCGCAGTGATGATCGGCAGCACGACCCAGCCCATCCCCA
>DATEFI010000108.1:0-4152 GCA_035280705.1 Rhizorhapis sp.
AATCTGGCCGGCGTGGTCGGACGTAAGGCCGGCTCTACCGAGTTCGCCTATTCGCCGGCCATGAAGGCCGCCGGCTTCGCCTGGTCCACGGACAAGCTCGATGCCTTCCTCACCCATCCCAGCGCAGTCGTCAAAGGCACCAAAATGGCCTATGGTGGCCTGCCCAACCCGCAGGACCGGGCGGACCTGATCGCTTTCCTCGCGTCTAAAAAATAAGGAAGAAGGGAAGTCGCCGCCATGAAGGGAAATATTGGCTGCATCCTGTCGCTGCTTCTGGCGACAGCCGTTCCCGCAAGCGCACAACTTGCGCCGGAAGAACTGAAGCAGGAAACCCTCGCCGACACGATGCAGCCCCATTGGGTTTGGCTCAACGACGTTTCGTTCGACCGTATGCTGGACGGCCGGGCCTATCTGGTCGATGCCGATAGCGGGCAGATGCTGGGCATGGTCAGCGGTGGCTATGGCCATGGCACGTTGATGCTCACTCCCGACGGCAGGAAGATGGCGGTCGTTGCCAGCTACTTCTCCCGCGGCACGCGTGGGGTGCGGACCGATGTCGCCACTTTCTACAAGATTTCGGACCTGGCTGCGGGAGAAGAGGCGATCCTGCCGCCCAAACGCTATAATGGCATGCCCTTCCTTTCCGCGGCGCCGGTCATGCCGGGCGGCCGCTTCGGGCTGATCTACAACTTCACGCCGGAGCAATCCGTGACGGTTGTGGACATGACGGCGCAGAAGACGGTGGGTGAGTTCGGGACCCCGGGGTGCGGCCTCATCTATCCTACGGGACCTTCAAAACTGTTCCTCATCTGCAGCGACGGGTCGCTTCAACCGGCCACGCTCGACGCGACAGGGCATCTGACGCTGGGGACGGCGACGAAGAAGCTGTTCGAGGACAGCGATCCGGTAACCGAAAAGGGCGTATGGACTGGCAAGGAATGGCTGTTCTTCACGCCTTCGGGCAAGGTCCACGTCATCGATCATTCCGGCGCGCAGCCCCAGGTCAAGCGCGTCTGGTCCCTGATCGGGAAGGATGAAGCGAGCTGGCGTCCCGGCGCCCTGCAAACGGCCGCCTACCATCGCGCGTCCGGACGGCTCTACGTCCTCATGCATGAAGGCGGGCCGGACACGCACAAGGATCCAGGCACGGAATTGTGGGTGTACGATGCCGCAAAGGGCATCAGGATCGACCGGATCAAGCTGGACGGGCCGGCGACAGCGGTTGCGGTAAGCCAGGACAGCAAGCCCCTGCTCTACACCGCGATGTTCGGAGACCGTGATCTGAAGGTGTATGACGCCGCTTCGCGCCAGTTGCTACGCAAGGTCACCGGGCTGGGGCCGACCATGACGGTCATCCAACCCGCGCCGGTCGCAGGGGTGCAATGAGCAGCGATATCCTGCTGGTGCTGGTCGTCGACTTGTCGGTCGCATGCCTGTTCATCGGCAGCGCGGCGCGAAAGCTGGCCGATGCTCCGACCTTCGTCGCCATCTTGAGGGCGTATCGGCTGCTGCCCGCAGGATGGATCGGGCCGGCCGCTGTCCTCATCATCGGCGCCGAAGGCGTTTTGGGCGTCGCGGCGGCTCTAGGACTCTGGCTCGACAGCCAGTTAGGGCTTTTGGGCCTTGCGGGCCTGCTGCTGCTTTATGCGCTGGCGATCGGCATCAATATCGCCCGTGGCAATACGGCCATCGATTGCGGCTGCGCCTTCGGTCCCGGCACGGACGCGCTGGATTGGTCGCTGGTGTTGCGGAACATCCTCATCGCGGCTGCGGCATGGGCCGTGGCGGTGATACCGATCCATCAGCGACCGCTTCTTGCCGCGGACTGGATCGCCGCCTCGGGGGCCTTGGGGACCGCCATCATGCTCTATCTCGCCACGGGGTATTTCTTCGCCCTCGGCGCCATGAAAAGGAAAGAACAATGAGCGAAGGCTTTTTTCTCACCGCCTTTGCGCTTCAATGGCTCGCCATATTCGGCATGGGCGCGCTGATGGTCGGCCTGTTCCGGCAGGTCGGTATCCTGCATGAACGGCTGGGACCGGTGGGAGCGCTGACGCTGTCAGGCGGCGCGAAGGTCGGCGAACAGGCACGCGCGTTCGAGCTGCCCAGCCTCAACGGAGGGTTGGTGACGATCGGCGGCGCAGCGGCGGACGGGCTGTCCACGCTCGTCTTCTTCCTGTCTCCGACCTGCCCCACGTGCAAATCCCTGTTGCCCGTTCTCCGGGCCGTGGCGAAGGAAAATGCCCACACCACCCGGCTTGTTCTTGCCAGCGATGGTGATGAACCGGCGCAACGGCAGATGATCGCGCGCGAAAAGCTGGACCAATATCCGTTCGTGCTTTCGACCGATCTGGGGCTTGCTCACGGGGTGGGCAAATTGCCCTATGCGGTGCTGCTCGATCCTCAAGGGGCGGTCGCGGCCAAGGGCCTGGTCAATAATCGCGAACATGTGGAAAGCCTGTTCGAGGCCCAACGGACGGGGATCGCGTCCATTCAGGATTATATGACGCGCCGCGAAGTCGCCGGCTGAAAGATTCTCTGGGAGTGAGAAAGATGAACAGAATTGACCGCATCATGGAGCGGGTTGGCCGGACGGCGGCGCGCCGCATTTCGCGGCGGAGCTTTTTCGGACGGATGGGGGCGCTGGGCATGACGGCCACGCTGCCGCTCCTGCCCGTCTCGCGCGCCTCGGCTGCCCAGCAGCCGGGTGAAAAGGGAGATCCCCAATCCTGCGATTATTGGCGCTATTGCGCGATCGACGGCTTTCTTTGCTCCTGTTGCGGTGGCTCGGCATCCTCCTGCCCGCCGGGCACCGAGCCATCGCCGATCACTTGGGTCGGAACCTGCCGCAATCCTGTCGACAACAAGGATTATGTCATTTCCTATAATGACTGTTGCGGTAAGTCCGCTTGCGGGCGGTGCCAGTGCAACCGGAACGAGCGGGACACGCCGGTGCATCAGCCCGCCAGTTCGAACGACATCAACTGGTGCCTCGGCACGCAGGTTGGCATCGTCTACAATTGCTCGACTTCGGTCGTACTGGGAGAGGCGTGAGGCGGCGATGGTCAAGTGGGGCTGGCTCACCGCCGGGACACTCATATTGGCCTGTTCGGCGCTGGCAAGCGAAGCCGCGCCGCAAGGCGCCGGTCGTCCCCGAAACGGACGCACGCCGCGCGTCAACTATATGACGGAGTGCCAGGGCTGCCACCTGCCCGACGGCAGCGGAATGGCCGGCAAAGTCCCTTCGCTCAAGGGAGAGATCGCCAAATTTCTCGATGTGGAGGGAGGCCGCCGCTTCATCATCCAGGTGCCTGGCGCCGCCAACTCCAAGCTGAGTGACGAGGATCTTGCCGAGGTGATGAACTGGATCATCGGCACGATGGGGCCGCGGCGGTCCGATCAGTTCGAACCCTATACCGCGCAGGAAGTCGCGCGATATCGATCGGTGCGATTGACGGATATTGCTCATAAACGTGAACTTCTGGTTCGACAATTCAGCCAACCGGCACCCACACTTGAAAGCGCGCTGCGTTAAATCCCGGCGCACGCTCACGCTATTTCTTTATTGTCGCATCTTTCCTTGCGCAAATCCGGGTGGAGGCATGTGACTCCGGCTCACCCACTTTTGGACATGATGCTCTAATCAGGCTGTCCGCTGCCCTAAGACCTTCAGGACTATATCAGCAGCCTCCCCAAGGTGGGAAACGTGGTCAAAAGGATGGCCAATGACCACGCCAAGCCTGCATTATCAACAGTCCAATGTGGTCTTCTTTTCCCAATCCGTAAGGTGGCGGGCGAATTCATTCCACTCCTGTTTTTTCAACTTGAGATAGGCGCAGATGAGTTCCGAGAAAGATTGATGAAGAACCGACGATTGTTCCAATGATCGCAACGCATCAAGCAGATTGAGTGGAAGCTTCTTGGCTCCTTCCACACTGTGCCCATCGGTGTACATATTGATGTTCAGCATCTTGCCCGGATCGCGGCTGTGCGCCATGCCGTCCAGTCCGGCCGCAAGGACGACCGCCGGCATCAGATAGGGGTTGACCGCGCCGTCGGCCAGCCGCAACTCGAAACGATTTCCTTCAGGAACCCGGATCATGTGCGTCCGATTATTGCCCGCCCACGTCACCGAATTGGGCGCCCAGGTGG
>DATEFI010000109.1:0-3512 GCA_035280705.1 Rhizorhapis sp.
CAGCGTCTTGATCGGGCGCTCCAGCACCACCATCGACTTGTTCACCACCGCGACGCCATCGGCATGCAGTGCGTCGACAATGTCACGAACCGAAACCGAACCATAGAGATGGCCGGCGTTCGATGCCTGGCGGATCAGGACGACCTGCTTGCCCTCGACGTCCTTCGACGCGGTCTGGGCGTCGGTACGCTTGGCTGCATTGTCGGCTTCGATCTGTGCCCGGTTGGCTTCGAAAACCTTGCGGTTCGCCTCATTGGCGCGCAGCGCTTTCTTGTTGGGGAGCAGATAATTGCGCGCATAACCGTTCTTCACGGTGACGACGTCGCCAATGCCACCCAGCTTCTCAATGCGTTCGAGCAAAATGATTTCCATGGGTTCTGCTCCTCACTTCACGATATAGGGAAGCAGGCCGATATGGCGCGCGCGCTTGATGGCCTGGGCCAGTTCGCGCTGCTTCTTGGCGGAAACCGCGGTGATGCGGCTGGGAACGATCTTGCCGCGTTCAGAGACAAAGCCCTGAAGCAGACGAACGTCCTTGTAATCGATCTTCGGCGCATCCTTGGCGGCGAAGGGGCAGCTCTTGCGGCGGCGGAAAAATGGGCGTGCCATGGTGCTCGTTCTCCTTATTCGCCGTCAGCGTCGCGGCTACGGCCGCGGCCTTCGCCATCGCGTCCACGGCCTTCGCCGTCACGTCCACGGCCTTCGCCATCGCGTCCACGGCCTTCGCCATCACCGCGCGGGCGGCGCTCGCCGCGCTCGCTCTTGCGCATCATGACCGAAGGACCGGCTTCGAGCCCGTCGACCTTCACGGTCATGTAACGAATGACGTCTTCATTGATCTGGGTCTGGCGCTCCAGCTCGGCGACGACGCCAGCGGGCGCGTCGATGTTGAGCAGCACATAATGCGCCTTGCGGTTCTTCGCGATCTTGTAGGCGAGGCTGCGCAGGCCCCAATTCTCGGTCTTCGTCACCTTGCCCTGATTGCTTTCGACAATCTGGGCCGCCTGCTGCGCGAGCGCGTCCACCTGGGCCTGAGCCAGGTCCTGACGCGCAAGAAATACATGCTCGTAAAGCGGCATGGTTTCATGCTTCCTTTATTTGGCCGATCGCTGACGCCGCCCCGTGCGGACGCCCCTCCGGCTATCGTCTTCATTTAATAAATCAGGGGCGAAGAGTCGCGCCCTTCACCCCGGATCGGCGGCCTATGGCGGAATTTGACGGGAAAGGCAAGAGCTGCCCTGGATGGAAACCGATTCCCTTTGTTGCCGTGATTTCCCATCGCCAGATGATTCGATCTGGTCCGAAATCACTTCAGGCCCTATCACTCGGCCCATGGAAACCGTGACCCTGATTGCCCAGACCATCCAATTGGCGGTCGCGCCCGTTTTTTTGCTGGCCGGTATCGGCGCGTTCCTGAATGTCTGCGCGGGCCGGCTGGCGCGGGTGATCGATCGCGCCAGAATAGTTGAAAAGCTGGTGCTTCAGACGGCGGGGGAGGAACATGACCGTCTGGTAAATGAAATAAGGAAGCTCGACCGGCGGATGTCTGTGGTGAACGGCTCCATATTTCTCAGCGTCGCCAGTGCCATTGCCGTCTGCCTTGTCGTCGTGCTGCTGTTTTCGGCGCAGCTTTTCGACGTTCATATGGGGCAGGCGGTGGCACTGCTTTTCATTATCGCGATGCTGCTGATGATCACCGCGCTATGCACCTTCCTCGTGGAAATCCGCCTTGCTTCCCGGACCATCCATATCCGCAGCGAGGTGCTTTACCATCAGGCTGCGGAATGACCGGATAGGAAAGCGCCGTGCAGCTTCACATCATCGCGCGCGGCAAGATTGGCCGATGCCCTGAAGCGGAACTGGTCGACCGCTATTTAAGGCGCATAAGCTGGCCCGTGAAAATCACCGAAATGCCCGACAAGGGTGGCAAGGTCCCTCCGGCCCCGCCCGCTTGCGTGACTGTGATGCTGGATGAGAAGGGGGAGCAGCTTTCATCGATGGCCCTGGCAGGGAAGCTGGAGGGCTGGCGCGACCAGGGCGTGCGGGAATGCCGGTTCCTGATCGGCGCCGCCGACGGCTTCGATGATGCCGAGCGGAAAGGGGCGGACCTGCTCATCGCCTTTGGCCGCGCCACCTGGCCGCATATGCTCGCAAGGGCGATGCTGGCCGAGCAATTATGGCGCGCCGCCAGCATCCTGGCCAATCACCCCTATCACCGGGAAGGATAGGGGCATGAAGCGTCAGTTTTCCTTGCTGATCCTGGCTGCACTGGTCATCGCCGCGCCCTCTCAGGCTCAAAGCCTCGCTGATGAGCAGCAGGCGCTGATTGCAGCCAAGAAGCAGGCGCAAGCCGCCCGGCAGCGAAGCCAGAGGCTGAAGCGCGAGGCGGGAGAGGCGCGGGAGGAAGCGGAGCGGGCGCGGCGGCAGGCGGCGGCGCTGGCGGCGGGCATTCAGGCGGCCGAGGCCGACATTCAGGCGGCGCAGGCCCGCGTCGCCATCATCGCGCGGCTGCAGCGCGCCCAGAATGCGCGGCTGGCTGAGCGGCAGGAACCCATTGTCCGCCTGACGGCCGCGCTGCAATTGATGGCGCGGCGGCCACCGGCAACGGCGCTGGTGCAGCCGGGGTCGATTTCGGATCTGGTGCATTTGCGCGCTGTCCTTGCCAATGTGCTGCCTTTGATCCGGGCACGTACCGCTGGCCTTCGCGCCGAATTGGAACGAAGCCGCCAGTTGCGCGCAGACGCCGATCAGGCGCGCGCCTCGCTGGTTGCTGGACGATTGGCGCTCGCCGCCCAACGGACCGAACTGCACAAAATGGAAATGCGCAAACGCTTTGCTGCGCGCGCCCTTGCCAGCACCGCCAATCTTGAAGCGGACAGGGCGGTGGCCTTGGGCGAAAAGGCCCGCGACATCGTCGACCTGATGGACCAGCTGCGTGTCGCGGGCAATGTCCGTGAGGAGCTTGCCTTGCTCCCGGGCCCGTTGCTGCGCCCCTCAAGGCCGGGGACAATGGGGTTGCCCAAGGCAGGGATGCAGACGGCGCGGCGGGGACCGCCAGCTTATCGGATGCCGGTCATGGGAGAGTTGGTGACGGGCATGGGCGAGCTGTCGGAAGCAGGCGTCCGGGCGCGGGGGTTGACCATCGCCACGCAGCCGCTGGCGCAAGTCGTGGCGCCCACCAGGGGCCGCATTGCCTTTGCCGGCAAATATCGCGGCTATGGGGAGATCGTGATCATCGATCATGGCAATGGCTGGACCAGCCTGCTGGCAAATCTGGACCGGCTGAGCGTGGGTGTCGGCACGGTCGTTCGCCAGGGGGACCCGATCGGTTCAGCGGGGCAGGGACGGCCCAGGGTCCTTGTAGAACTTCGCCGCAATGGCCGCCCGGTGAACATTGCTGCGCTGCTTGGGTGAGAGGGGCGGCGGTGACTTCGGAGCGGCCAGTCTGTTTTCCCTCTCCCGTGGGGAGAGGATATGGAGGCTTGGCTGCTTGCCAGCCTAGCCGGAGTTGG
>DATEFI010000110.1:0-4137 GCA_035280705.1 Rhizorhapis sp.
GATCCGTTCGGCCATAGATATAGTGGTATCCCCCGCAATGGGCGGCCTCATCATCGGTCATGAGATGGGCCGCGCATTGGGCGTCGAGGCGGTGTTCGTCGAGCGGCCCGAGGGCGTGTTCGAACTGCGCCGGGGCTTTGATCTGAAGGAGGGCCAAAGGGTGCTGATGGTAGAGGACGTGGTCACGACCGGCCTTTCCTCCCGCCAGGCCATGGATGCCGTGCGCGCGGCAGGCGGAACGGTGATCGCCGAGGCTGCTCTCGTCGACCGGTCCGCAGGCGAGGTGGATATGGGCGTACCCTTCTTCCCGCTGGTGTCGCTCAACTTCCCGGTCTACGATCCGGAAGATATTCCGCCTGAGCTTGCGGCGATCGAGGCTGTAAAGCCGGGCAGCCGGAAGATGTCATAGGAATGAACACGATCCGCCATCTGCGCCTGGGCGTCAATATCGATCATGTCGCCACCATCCGTAACGCGCGTGGCGGCGATCATCCCGATCCGGTAAAGGCGGCGCTTGCCGCAGCGGCGGCCGGAGCCGATGGCATTACGGCCCATTTGCGCGAAGACCGCAGGCATATCCGTGATGACGACATATCGGCGCTGATGGCCGCTCTCTCGATTCCGCTCAATCTGGAAATGGCGGCTACGCAGGAAATGCTGGACATAGCGCTGCGGCACAAGCCGCATGCCGCCTGCATCGTGCCGGAAAAGCGGGAGGAGCGCACAACCGAGGGCGGCCTTGACGCCGCAGGGCAGTTCGGCCAGCTCATGCCCGTCGTTTCAGCCCTCACTGCGGCGGGGATAAGGGTCAGCCTGTTCATAGAGCCCGATCCGAGACAGATCGAGGCCGCCATCCGCCTCCAGGCGCCGGTGGTCGAATTCCACACCGGCCGCTATGCCCATCTGGAGGGCGGCGAACGCGCCTCGGAATTGCGCCGCATATCCGACGCGGCGGCGCTCGCCGCGAAAAACGGCATTGAGCCGCATGCGGGGCATGGACTGACGTTCGACAATGTGGGACCGGTCGCCGCCATTCCGCAGCTTGCGGAACTCAACATCGGGCATTTCCTGATTGGCGAAGCGATTTTTTCGGGTCTCAAGGAAGCCATCCGGGAAATGCGGCGGCAAATGGACCTGGTGCGGTGACAGGGATAAGCTTTCCTCCCTCCCACCTGCGGAAGCGCTTGGCTTCCCTTGATTTAACCTGCCCTCCCCTGACCGCGCTCGCAGGCGGGTCGAGAAAATGATCATCGGCCTTGGCTCTGATCTGTGCAGCATCGAACGGATACAGGCCTCGCTCGACCGTTTCGGCGAGCGTTTCGAGCAGCGCGTCTTCACTGATGTGGAGCGCGCCAAGGCCGCGTCCCGGCCACATACCAGGGCGGGCACCTATGCCAAAAGGTTCGCGGCGAAGGAGGCCTTTTCCAAGGCGGTCGGCACCGGTTTCAAGGCCGGCGTGTTCATGAAGGATATCGGCGTTGTGAACGCTCCTTCGGGAGCGCCGACGCTGCGCCTGACGGGAGGGGCGCTAACGCGGCTGGAATCGCTGGTTCCGGTTGGATATAGACCCGTCGTTCACCTTACGCTCACCGACGATCATCCATGGGCGCAAGCATTTGTGATCATAGAGGCCCTGCCGCTCGGCTAGGGTCTGGCCGGAAAGGCAATGAAGTCGATGGAAGCGGATATGGCCGACCTGGAGCGGGGCGAGGATCAACAGCAGTCCAGGCAAAGCACGCACAAGAGCACGGACTGGAAAGCCGAACTGAAGAGCATTTCCATTCTGGTCCTGGCCGTGCTTGGCTTTCACAGCCTGGTCGCCAAGCCCTTCTACATCCCCTCAGAATCGATGATGCCGCGCCTGCTGGTCGGGGACCGGCTGGTGGTCACCAAATATCCCTATGGCTGGTCCTATGTGTCCCCCTCCTTCCATCTGCTGCCTTTCATTCCTGGCCGCCTGATGGGCAAGCTGCCCGAGCGCGGCGACATCGTCATCGTTACGCCGCGCGGCAAGACGAGTGATTACATAAAGCGGGTGATCGGCCTTCCAGGAGACCAGCTGGAGATCCGCGATGGCCAGGTCATCCTGAACGGAAAGCCCGTACGGCAGGATACACAGCCCAATTTGCGCCTTGCCATTGACGCCAATGCGCCATGCGATGCGGGGCAGTTCCCCGGACGCCAGACCTTGGGGATGGAAGGCCAGCCCTTTTGCGACCTCCCGATCAAGCGGGAAACCCTGCCCAACGGCCGATATTATGATGTGATCGACCTGGGCGACCGGGGGCCGCTCGACTGGTTCGGTCCCATCAAGGTGCCCGCAGGTCATTTGTTCCTGATGGGAGACAATAGGGACCGGTCCGCAGACAGCCGGGTCAGCCTGGAGGAGGGCGGTCTTGGCGGACCTGTGCCGGTCGAAACCATTGGCGGCCGCGCGGAGTTCATAAGTTTCTCGCTGGATGGAACGGCGGGATGGAATCCGCTGAGCTGGTTCCCCGCCCTGCGCGGCGGCCGCGCCGGCACAAGCCTGCATCCCGCAACAGCGGCGAAGGACAAGACAAGGTGAAGGCTGCTCAGGATTTGGACGACACGGCTCATATAGAGGCTCCGGGCCCAACGGAACTTTACGATCCCCTGCTTCGGCGGGAAGTGCAGAAAGCGGCGATCTGGTTTGGCATGGCCATCCTCATCGCCCTGGTGGTGCTGCTTGCCCAGCCCATCCTCCTGATTCTCGGTGCGCTCGTCATCACGTCCATGCTGGATGGCGGGGCACGCCTTTTGGGACGCGTGCTGCCGATCAGGCGGGGATGGCGGCTTACCATCGTGATTCTGGCGCTGGTGCTTTTCCTTGGATGGACGGTCTGGCTAACAGGGTCGCAGCTGTCCGCCCAGGCGGCAGCGATGAAGGAAATCGTTCAGGTTCAGATTACCCGCATCAGCGCCTTTGCCACCGATCAGGGCTTTACTGCCGCCGCTACGGACCTCCGGTCGCTGATCAACCAGATCTGGGGATCGCTCGGCAAGGTGACGGCGGCTGTCAGCACCGCCGTCGGGGCGATCAGCAGCCTTGTCATGATGCTGGTGCTGGCGATCTTCATTGCCGTCGAGCCGCGGCTTTATGAGCGGGGCGTGGCCTGGATGCTGCCGATGAGCCGGCGCGCCAATTTCTACAAGACGGCCGACAAGATGGCCTGGACCATGCGGCGGCTGATGTTCGGCCGGCTGGTCGGCATGACCGTCGAGGGATTCGGCACCTGGATCCTTCTGTTGGTGGGCGGGGTGCCGATGGCCGCGCTGCTCGGCGTGCTTACCGGAATATTGGCTTTTCTGCCCAATATCGGAGCCATCGTCTCTGGCGTGCTCATCGTTCTCGTGGGCTTTTCGGCTGGCGTAGATGCGGGCCTTTACGCCATCGGGGTCTATCTGGTGGTGCAGACGGTGGATGGCTATCTGATTGTCCCGATGGTGGCCAAGCGCGCGGTCGATCTGGCTCCGGCACTGGTGCTCGGCGCGCAAATATTGTTCGGCGCTCTGTTTGGCATTTTGGGGCTGTTCCTCGCCGATCCGATCGTGGCGATGATCAAGGTGTTTCTGGAGGAACGCTCCAAACAGAATGGCGCGCCAGCTTCGTCATAAAGTGATTTCGAGCCAGATGGAATCATCTGGCGGCTCGGAAATCGTGGAGAACAAGGGAATATCAGACTCATTCCGGTTCAATCGGAACCGGAATGAGTCTGGCGTCAGGCCGAATCGTGGCGGGCCCGCAGGCGGCTCATCCTGATGATGTGATCGAAGATGGCGGGATGAAGGGGCCGTTCGAACTGGCAACCCGCTTCATGATCGCGAGTCCACATGACCTTGGCCTTGCGGCCGTCAAAGCCGGGAAGCATGACGTAAATTACGGATTCCTGTTCCAGCTTTGCAAAGCTTTGCACCCGGAAACCGGTCGGCGAAAGATTGGACAGCCGGGCGTTGAACCAATTCTCCCCTGCCCGGCGAAGCTTCACGCCGATCAGCAGATTGTGCCGGTCATAGGACCGGTCCGGCAAGTCATTAAAGGGAATGGGCTGTGAAACCATGATGCCGTCCGGGTCCAATCTCGGACGCACTTTGTCACAGGAAGGTAAGCGGGAGGTT
>DATEFI010000111.1:0-6765 GCA_035280705.1 Rhizorhapis sp.
CGGGGTCCCTGCCTGCGCAGGGACGACGGGAATGGGAGGGAATTTCTCCTTAAGCCAACGACCCTCTATTCCTCGATAAAATAAACCTGCCCGCCTCTCCTTTGGAGTAGCCCGCCTTGGCAGGATGAGTGCTGGCTAGGCTACTTGTTGCCCAATTGTCTCAATGTTACCAAAGGCACTCTTCCAGAGCGCCGGGGAATTTGGTGCAACAGGCTGATGCTCCCCCAATTCGTGCAACACGCGCCAGGCGAGCGAAGCCGGTTGAGCGCGTGGACCAGATTTGCCCGGCGCAGCTTCACAGCCTGTCTGTTGTCATTCCCATCCATAACGAGGCCGACAATCTCCGGCCGCTTTACCGGGAGTTGAACGACGCTCTGGCCAGCCTCGGCTGTTCCTATGAGATCATTCTGGTAGACGATGGATCGACGGACGGCAGCACCGCCATCATCGAGGAGCTGACGCGGCAGGACGGGCATGTGCGGGCGATCATCTTTCGCCGGAATTATGGCCAGACCGCCGCCATGCAGGCGGGCATGGCGCATGCGCGAATGGACTTGGTCGTCACCATGGACGGCGATCTGCAAAATGATCCTGCCGACATTGCCCGGATGATCGAGAAGATGGAGGAGGGATATGACCTCGTCCATGGATGGCGGCGTGACCGGCAGGATGCGCTCGTCAACCGCAAAATCCCTTCGCGTATCGCCAACTGGATGATCTCGCGCGTGACGCGCTTTCCGATCCATGATCTCGGCTGCACGTTGAAGATCATGCGGCGGGAATTGGTCGAAGAGATCGACCTTTATGGCGACATGCACCGCTTCATTCCCATCCTGCTGTACCAACGCGGCGCGCGTTGTGTGGAGATGCCCGTCAATCACCGGCAGCGGGTGGCGGGGGTCACCAAATATGGGATCGGCCGGACATTGGTGGTGCTGCTTGACCTGATGACGGTCAAATTCCTGCTCGATTATGCGTCCCATCCGATGCGGGTATTTGGCGGGCTCGGCCTTGCATGTTTTGCTTTGTCCGCGCTCGCCCTGTTTGCGACGATCATCATGAAGCTCGACGGGGTGGACATGACCGGCAATCCGCTGCTGCTGATGTCGGTTGTCGCGGGCGGCGCGGGATTGCAACTGCTGAGCCTTGGCATATTGGGCGAGGTCCTGGCGCGGATCTATTTCAGCCGCAGCGCCAAGACGCATTATGGCATTCGCGCGCTGCTCAACTTTCCGCCCCTGGATAGGGGGGCGGACGAATGACCGTGATGGACCGGGTGGAAGGCGCCACATCGCCGCGCGCAGGCGGAGCAGACTGGGCAAGGGCGATCACTTCCGACCATGCGATTCTTATCGGCATATTGATCGTGGCGGCAGTCGCGCGCTTCTATCATATACGCCTGCCGCTGGTGGATGCCTTCAGTTGGCGGGAGGCAAGTTCGGCCATGATGGCCCAGAATTTCCGCGACGGAAGCTGGAACATCTTCTTTCCCGAGGTTGACTGGACCGGGCCCGGCCCAAGCTATCAGGGACGGGAATTCCAGCTTTTCGGCTATATCGTGGCCCTGCTTTCGGTGCCCTTTGGCTGGCATGACTGGCTGGGCCGGCTCATTGCGGGCCTTTTCGGGCTGCTCACCGTCTTTTCGCTGCACCGGCTGGTCGCGCTGATCTGGGATGAGGTGCATGCCCATCTGACGGCGCTTGCCTATGCGCTGATGCCGGGCGCGATCATGATCGACAGTTCCTTCATTCCCGATCCGGCGATGCTGGCGATGGTGACGCTGGGGATATGGCTGTTCGTTCGCTACTGGGTCACGGGGACGGCCTATCTGCTGCCGTTCGCCGCTGCGGCCTTCACAATGGGTGCGCTGGCGAAGTTGCCGGGCCTCGCTGCGGGTCTGGTGGTGGCCTATCTGACGGCGATCTGGACATGGCGCGGAGAATGGCAGCGGGCGAAAATGGTGCTGCTGTTCGGCGGCGGCGCTTTGATGCTGGTGTTCGGCTATTACGCCTGGGCGGTATATCTGGGGAACAGCTATCCGCCCTATCATGTCGCCGGGAGCGGCTATATCTGGGATGATGGTGTTTGGCGGCTGATCGAGGCGCGCTTTTATCTGGGCTCGGCGCGCGACACCGCGATCTGGTGGTTTTATGGCTATCCGCTGCTGCTGCTGATGGTGGTCGGGCTATTCTCTCCCTATCCCGATGCCAGCGGGGGGCGCGATCCGGCGCTGCGGTTTGTGCCGCTGGTCTGGCTGGTCGCGGGCGGCATGCTCTACCTGGCGGCGGCGAGAGAGATCAACAACAACCCCTGGAATTTTCACTTCCTGCACGTTCCGCTGGCGATTTTCGCAGGACGGGGGATGCTGCTGCTTGCGAACTTCGAGAGAGGCTCGATCCGCGCGCCCGCCGCTTTGACGAGGCTGGGGATTATCGTCGCATTGGTGCTGGCCGCATCGACGCTGCCGCTGGTCCGCGTCATGAAGCAGCCTATTGCGGAGAATGCAAAGCTGATGGGCGACCGGCTGGCCGCTTTCCGGAGAGCAGGCGATCTGTCCATTGTGGTGGCTCCCGATGTCGGCGATCCCCTCGCCATCTATTACAGCCGGGGCCGGGGCTGGGTCTTTCCCCAGGGGGGCGGGAATACGGACTGGTCGGTTTTTCTAAAAGATGACGCCACGGCCATAGCCCAGCTTGAGGGATTAAGGCGCCAGGGGGCGGACTGGTTTGCGGTCGCCAAAAATGCTCAGGATGGCCAGGGCCGCACCTTCCTGAAACATCATGCCGGAGTGATTGCCCATCTGAATGCCACGGCGCGGCTGGTCGAGGACACGGACAATTATATGATCTACCAGCTGCGCCGGGATTAGGCCGTCCTCTGCGCCTTCCGTTCGCGGTGGATCAGCCACAGGTTCCGGACATAGACGGCCATGCCCAGTGCCTGGCCAAGGATAAAGACCGGGTCCTCCCGGTAGATCGCATAGGCTGTCATCAATGCCCCTCCGATGAGGGAGAGGTGCCAAAAGGCCACCGGCACGACGGAGCGGCCCGCGCGCTCCGAGTGCAGCCACTGGACGATGAAGCGCATGCCGAAAATGACCTGCGCGCCCAGGCCCAGAATCACCCACCAAAGCTCGGTTGTGCTTTCGACCTTGAAGAAAGCGAGAATGTCGATCAGCGGCCTCCCATAGCTTTGCCGTCTCTGGTCTAGACTCGTTCCGGTTCTGATTGAACCGAAACGAGTCTCATATTCCCTTGTTCTCCGTGATTTCCGAGCCGCCAGATGATTCCATCTGGCTCGAAATCACTCTAGCGCCGGCACCACCACTGGATGCCCTGCGCGTCCCATTCCACGCTTGCGAGACCTCTTGTGCGCAGGCAGGCGAGGTGTGCCAATGTTTCTCCGACTGCCATGATCTCCAGCCCCGGCGTAATCTCCCGCCGGAAAAGGACGGAATAGAGGTCGGCGGGCCGCGATTGCACTTTCAGGGCCTCGGCAAGGGCGGTGAGGCTGCGCTCATGTCCATCGATCAAATGGCCGATACGCTGGTGCAGGCCGTAAAAGGGCTGGCCGTGAGCGGGCAGCACAAGAACGTCATTGGGGACCAGTTCCCTTAACCGTTGAAGGCTGGCAAGCCAGAGCGTCAGCGGGTCGGCATCGGGCTCATAAGGATAGACCGAGACATTGCTGGAGATGGTGGGCAGGACCTGGTCACCGGAAATCAGGAGCTTTTTCCGAGGATTGTACAGGCAGGCATGTTCGGGCGAATGCCCCTTGCCAACGATGACGTGCCATTCGTCCCCGCCAATAGCGACGCGGTCGCCATGTTCCAGGGCATGGAAGGCGTTCGGCAGCGGATGGAGCATATGAGCGAATTGGCCGAAGCGGGATTTGAACCTGTCAATCGACGCCTCCCGAAAGCCCGTCGACTGGTAGAAGCGAACCGCCTCCTCCGGCGCCGCCTTGCCAACATCCGCAGCAAGCATGCGAAGCACGAAATATTCAAGGCGCGACATCCAGAGCCGGGAACCGAACTCGGCCACGAACCAGCCCGCGAGGCCCGTATGGTCCGGGTGCATATGGGTGCAAAAGACCCGTGCGGGGCGTCCGCCATTGAACAGCGTTGCCGCCAAGCTGCGCCAGGCTTTGATGCTCTCTTCATTGCGGAAACCGGTGTCGACGATTGCCCAATTTTCCCCGTCGCGCAGCGCCCAGACATTTATGGCCTCGATCTTGCCACCCATGGGCATGGTCGCCCAATAAACCCCCGGCGCAATCTCGCTGCACTCGCCGCTGCCGATGGCGGGCCTTGGTAGGTCCACATAGGTGAGATCTGTCATGCCCTTCCTATGTTGCAATCGCGAACCGGACGCAACCATTGAGGGAAGACCTGCCAATCAGCGGGGATTTTTCTTCATTTTGGAAAAGTCGGGAAGCTGGATCAGCCACGACTTGGACCGCCCCGTGGGACTGGCTGTTCCGTCAAGCCGTTGCGCCTTGATCAGGCGGACCGGCCGAAGGATCATCTGGCCGCGCATGGCACCGGTTCCCCCGCCCGTGGGCTTTGCAAGGATGCGGCGCGCCACGTCCATGCCGGAGACCACATGGCCGAAGGCGGCATAGCCAGCGCTTTCTCCTCGCGCGTCGAGCGACGGATTGGGGCCCACGGTGATGAAGAAATTCCCCATGGCCGATCCGGGCCGATCGCGCCTCGCCATTGAGATGGTGCCATCAAGATGGGTGATCCCGGTAAGCGAAGTCGGTTCATGCTCCACGGGCGGCAGGGTGCGCCGGGCGTCCATGCGAGTGCCTCCCTGGATATAGCCGTGCCCGGCAATATTCTTGCGCCGCGCGGCGCGATAGAAGCTGGTGCCGTCCAGGCGGCCGTCATCCACATAGGCGAGAAAATTCGCCGTCGTTTTCGGGGCGCGGCGAGAGTCGAGGGCCACCACGATCTCGCCCTCCGACGTCAGGAGGCGAACCCGGACGAGAGCAGACTCCTCCGGCTTTGCAAAAACAGGGTTGCTTGTCAGCATTGCTGCCGCGGCGGCGAGCAGGAACAGGAAACGCATCACAGAATCTTCACGGCTGGAGCGTTGCCTTTAACCGGATCAGCCTTCTTCTGCCAGTCCGCACGAAAACCTCGGAAGAGCGTGCTCGACAGGCGGTGCGATTTTTTAGCGGGCGGGAGCGCGACGGAAATTTACCGGACCTCCCCACTTGACCCGCAGAAACCCTGGCCTTATTTGCGCCGCACATTGCCCCGTCGTCTAAAGGTAAGACTACGGACTCTGACTCCGTCAATCGAGGTTCGAATCCTCGCGGGGCATCCAGTTTTCGGCTCAGCTTCCGAAACTTTTCGCGCTGTTGCGGATCGGCGGATTTCCGTTCCTTGCGTAAGGAGGCTGAGACCGTCGCTCATCCGAAGCCGACGCCTCAGAACCGCCCCCGGCGATCATCCTCTGAACCTCTGCCCCGCTGATTTCCTCAGAAGGAACGCGGCTTTCGGCAGTGTCATACGTTGCGGGTTAATGGCTTGAAAGCCTGATATTTTCATGCCCTCGTAACATTACTTATAGGCCGCCGGGCATCCGTTGGACATAACGGTATCCAGCAAGAACGGGGTCAATCGGTTCAGATAAAAGGGATTTTGCAGAAATGATGGTCTGCCGCTCCGGGTCGTGGGGAGAGCGGAACACAGGGGGGTGGCGGCGAAATGAAGCATTTCGCCGCCACAAACCGTCTGTACTGCATTTTGGGTAAGCAACTGAATGAAAACAGACAATAACTTCGTCCGGCACATCATCCGTTAACCGATGCCTGTTAAGGCAGTGTCAGTAACCGCGGCGCCAATATTCAAGGAGCCGTGCGGCAGGGTCAGGATGAAAAGTGCGCGTTCATAACAATAATTTCACATTACCGCGCTGGCGCCTCACCAAATGGCTGACCTATGCCGGTCATGATGTTCCTATCGACATTCGGCAGGCGCTGGTCTCCAGCCTCTTCGGCTCGCTTCCGGTTTATGCGGGCGGCGTGTTCAACACGCTGATGGTGTCTGCGGTCATCACCATGCGGCACCCGATTCCGTCTTTCTTTTTCTGGCTGGTGCTTGAATTCGCCGTCTGCACCATTCGCCTGTTCGTTCTGCTCCGCGCGCATCGGGCGGCAGCGCGAGGGGAGGACACGCATACCGATCTTTACCTGATATTGGGGCTGCTCTGGTCGTTCAGTGTAGGATATGGCTGCTTCGTCAGCATCTTGAGCGGCGATTGGCTGGCGTCGGCGATCACGTGCCTGTCGGCGGCGGCCATGGTCGGGGGCATCTGTTTCCGGAACTTTGGCGCTCCGCGCTTCGTCGCCGCGATGATTGCGCTCAGCCTTGGCCCAACGGCCATGGCGTCGCTGTTGTCGGGACAGACGGTCCTGCTTCTCAGTATTGTCCAGATACCGATCTATTTTGTCGCAATGACGATCGCCTCTCATCGGCTGCAGGAAATGTTCGTTTCAACGATGATCGCCGAAAGGGCCAATGAGCATCTGGCGCGGCATGATCATTTGACGGGATTATTGAACCGGGGCGGACTTTTGCATGAGCTGGCCGTGCGCCTTTCGAAAAAAGCCGGCCGCGGTGGTGGCTGGGCTCTTTTCTATCTCGACCTCGATGGATTCAAGGCAGTCAACGACCGCTATGGTCATGGCGTGGGCGACCAGCTTCTCCAGATGGTTGCCGCCCGCCTGAAAGGCTTCGCGCCCGAGGATGCCGCC
>DATEFI010000112.1:0-3781 GCA_035280705.1 Rhizorhapis sp.
TGCGCGCTTCCTGCGGCACATGTTCGCGCAGGAAATTGGTCGCGACGTCCATCACCTCCACCCCATCGAGCGCGGAGCGGCCGCGTTCGGGCGCTGCGGCAGCGTGCGAGGAGACACCCTGGAACCGGAACTTTCCGGAAATCAGCGCCAGGAACCGGCTGGGCGTCGCGTTGTTGCGATCGCCCGGATGCCAGGTCAACGTCAGGTCGACATCCTTGAAAAAGCCGTCGCGGACCAGATAGACCTTGGAAAAGCCGCCCTCTTCGGCGGGCGTCCCATAGAGGCGGATGGTGCCGGCCACGTTATTTTTCTGCAACCATTGCTTGAGCGTGATCGCCGCCGTCACCGATGCCGCGCCGAGCAGGTTATGCCCGCAGGCATGGCCCACATTTTTCCCCTCGACCGGACTTTCATAGGGAACCGCCGCCTGCGCGATCCCGGGCAAGGCGTCATATTCGGCCAGGAGGGCAATGACCGGCCCGCCCGACCCCGCCTCGGCGATGAAGGCCGTCGGCATGCCATCGACACCGGGTGTCACACGGAAGCCCGCCGCCTTCAGTTCCTGCTGCAGGAGTGCGCTGCTCTTTGTTTCCTTGAAACCGATTTCGGCCAGCGACCAGACATCTCGTGACATTTTGCCGAGCTTGGGTTCGAGCGCGGAGATGATCGGCAGGACGGTGGCCGCCCGCAGTTGGGCCGCTTCACTGGCAACGGCGGCTTGCGCACTGGGGGAAACTGGCTCCTGCGCCAGCACCGGACTGGTCAGTCCTGCCAACAGCAGCGCTAGAATGGAAGTTCCTGGATGGATCATTGCAATGTACCTTAGATGCCGAATTTTAGATTGATGCCGATAGTGCGCGGGGAGATTGTCGTGACTTCCTCGACATTGCTGCCCACCGCGACGCCGGCGGTCGTCCGGCCGCGAACGTCGAACAGATTTGTCGCAAAAAGATAGACGCCCCAATTATCTTTGCTGACGCCCGCGCGCGCGCCGACCTCGGCATAGTCGCCCATGCGCCGATAGGAGGGCGAGTTCGGGCGGAAGTCTCCATAGGAGCGGCCGACATAGCTAATGTCGCTCCGGACCAGCGCCTTCAGTCCACCGGCATCCCATTCATATTGGGCTGCGGCGGAAAAGCCGGTCTTGGCAATCTGCGGAATGCGGTCGCCCTTGCGTCCGCTGGCGATCACCAGGTCGTTGATCTGATCGGAGGTCAGCTTGGCCGACAACAGGTTGACATTGGCGGACAACTGCACGCCCCGAACTGGCAGCGCGACCGCTTCGATTTCGACGCCCTTGACCCGCGCATCGCCGGCATTGGTCAGGAAGAGGAAGGTGCCGCTGTTGCCGGTGACCTGAAGATTTTTCCAGTCCGTGACATAGCCGGTCAGGTTGAACAGGAGCCGGCCGTTCAGAAGTGTGGTCTTCGCGCCCGCCTCATAAGTCCACAGCTTATCAGACTGATAGGGCGTGAAAGAACTGGGCAGGCCGATGACCTGATTGGCGCCGCCCGGTCGGAAACCTGATGCTGCCTGCGCATAAACGAGAATGCCGGGAGAGGGCTGATAGGCCACATTGGCCTTGTAGAGCAGGCCGTTCTCCTTCGTTCCGCGAACCGTCCAAGGCTGAACGGCGAAATTGATGAGGTCAAAGCCCTTCATGATTTCACCGGCCACGGTCCGGCGATAATCATAATATCGGATGCCGCCGGTCACGGTAAGGCCATCGAGCGGATGGACGGACATTTCCCCAAAGCCCGCCACCTGTTTCAGCCGGTCGCGTACCTGCCGCTTGAAATCCAGGGGAGCATCTTCGCGCAGATCACCCGAGTCATCGACCAGAATGCCGCTGGATCCCACCCAGGAACTGCGCCGCGACCAATAGGCGCCCACTGTCCAGCTTAGGAAACCATTTCCTTTGGATTGCAGGCGCACCTCGCCGCTGCCGTTCTTCATCGTTTGCGGGGAAACATAGGCTAGCGGCGTCACCGAATCGACATAGGCGTTGAAGTCTTGCATGCCCTGCGGCGTGTCGCAGGCCGCCGCCGTGAAGTGGCGCCTGCAAAAGGCCGGGTTATCAAAGGCAGTCAGCAGGAAATGATTGGGGTCCCGGCGAAACGAACTGTCCCGGTCCTGATAGGATCCCGTGATGACCAGATCGGCAAATCCCAGATCGGCGTTGGCCGTCCCGGTATAAAGACGGTTCTTATCCTGGAAATTGAGCTTGGCAAGGCTGGCCGAGACGAACCGTCCTGAAGCCGGCGCCCAAACCGGGTTCGCCCCTGTAGCATCATAATAATGGAACCCAAAATCAAGGGTCAGCCAATCGGTGGGCTTGGCCCGCAGGAGCAGACGCGTGCCTTCGGTTTCTTCCCGGTTGATGTTTTCGTTGCCAAGGCCCGGATTGTCGATCCAGCCTGCATTCTTCCGGCGGAAATAGACGGCGCGCAGGGCCAGCCGGTCGTCGACCACCGGCACGTTGACCATTGCGTTTACCTGGTAATTTTCGCCTGCATAATGGGTCGTTGAACCGACGAGATCGGCGCCCGCAGCGAACTGACCGTCGGGCTTTTTATAGATGACGCGAACGGTACCGCCCATCGAGCTGGCGCCGTAGAGCGTCCCCTGCGGTCCGCGCAGAACCTCAATGCGTTCGACGTCGAACAGTTGTAGGTCGCCCTGATTGCCTCCAGAATCGCTGGTCGTGCCCGGTGCGCCGGCAAGCGGCGCTTCGTCATAATAGATTGCGACCTGCGCCTCGCCAGGAGAACGGATCCCGCGCAGCGACACGCGGCGCTGTCCCGGACCATTATCCGTGATCACAAGGCCCGGCACGACTTTCGCCAGGTCGTTGAGGCCGTATATGGCGGCGTTTTCGAGCGTCGATCCGGTCAGAGCGTTGATGCTGGCCGGGGTCTCCTGCAAACGCGTTTCACGCTTCTGCGCGGTCACCGTGATATCGCCATAGCCTTCATCCTGTGCGACCTGCTCGCCCTGCTGGGGTGGAGCATAATTGGCGTCGTTGGCTGTCGCTGGCGTCGCCGCGATCAGGGCAAACAGAGGGGACAGGGAACAATACTGTGCCGTTTTCTTCTTTAGATTTTTCATCGGAATTTCCGGGGAAAGTGGTCAAAGGAAATTGTCTACTAAAATGATAGAAATTATCAGTCAAGCTGGGATCGTTGCTCACCCGTAAAAAATATGCTGTCGATTATCAGTGATTTGGGGCGTCGCATCCCATGGCATATCGCGCGCTCTTGCAGGAAAGCGGCGGGGTATCCGGGCCGGACATTGCAGCAGGATCGCATGCGCTGCCCCGCCGAAGCCTATGTCCCCTCTCCACGGACCTATGAGAGCCTACCCGAGCTGGAATACCCCTTCTGTGACCGCGACATCCTCGTCACCGCCTGCGGCCGCATCTGCATGCAACATCTCAACCGTGCTCGCCGGTCAAAAACTCAGAAATCAAGGAGGTCGACGATGGCGTCTGGCTCATAAGCTTCATGCAATACGACCTGGGATATATCGACCTGGAGCAGAAAACATTGCAGACTATCGACAATCCGTTCGGCACAAGATTGTCACCCATGTCTTAGGTACAATCCGTTACCTATGTCTCCGGGCCGGACATCGGAAAGTATGGCGACCCCGGCAGGATTCGAACCTGCGACCATTCGCTTAGAAGGCGAATGCTCTATCCAGCTGAGCTACGGGGCCCCGGTTAAATGGTCAGGCGCGGCATAGCGCGGATTGCAAAGCGTGGAAACCGGGATATTGATCG
>DATEFI010000113.1:0-2959 GCA_035280705.1 Rhizorhapis sp.
TTCGCTGGTGGACAGCTTCTATGGCGGCACCGGCGCGCGCATGCCCTTCAACCGCAAGGAATTCACGCCCACCGAGGAACGGATGCTCGGCAAGTTCACCGGCAGCCTTGTCGAAAAGCTGGTCGAGTCCTGGGCAGAGACCCATGCGGTCGACGCGACGCTGATCGGGCGGGAAACCAGCATCAATTATGTGACGGTCGCCGGCGATGACGAGCAGGTCGTGGTGCAGCGCTTTGACGTGACGCTTGGCCGCGAAGACGTATGGCCCATTGAATTCGTCTATCCGCTGGCGGCGTTGCGTGGAATTGAATCGCTGATGGGCACCAAGGTCCATGACGAACTGAGGATCAGCGATCCCGCCTGGCGCGAACGGCTGGGGCGGCAGGTCAGCCATGTCAGCTTTCCTGCGCGCAGCATCCTGGCCCGGCCCAGCCTGTCGCTGTCGCAACTGATGCAGCTTGAACCGGGCGATATCATCCCGGTGCAGATAAATCGCAGCTTGCCCCTACTTGTGGGAAACAAGGTTTTCGCGCATGGAACCATCGGGGAGAAGGAGGGGCGCGCTGCCTTCATGATCGAAAAATTAGCTGAGGGGACCGAATGATGAGTGACATGAGCGACGCGCCGCGGATCGAAGATGCGATCGGAACGCTGCCGGGCAGCCGCAATTTCCGCCTTCTGGCCGATATTCCCGTGCGCATGTCAGTGGAGGTGGGATCCACTTCGCTGAAGCTCGCCGAAGTGATGGACCTTGCCGAAGGCAGCGTGGTCGAGCTTGACCGCCAGGCCGACGAACTGCTCGACATCATGGTCAACGGCACCCTTATCGCCAAGGGCGAGGTGGTGACGGTCAATGGCCGCTATGGCATCCGCGTCGTGGAGGTCGCGACCGCAGAGGCGCGCATGGCCGGAGTGGAACGGCGCGCCTGATGTTCTGGTATTTCGTGAAGCTTCTGATCCTGCTGCCGCTGGTCGGCGGCATGGCTTTCGGGGCGCTCTGGCTCTGGCGCAAATATCAGCCCGGCATGATGCTGGGCCAGCAGGACCGGGCGGTGAAGCTGATCGATGCCATTCCGATGGGAACATTCGGAAAGCTTGCCGTGGTGGAATTTGAGGGGAAGCGCTTCCTGCTTTCCGTCACCCGCGGCCGGATCGACAAGATCGCGGAAAGCGGCGATGAGGGGTAAGGAAGGTTTGTTCTTCCCTTCTTCCGTCGTCCCTGCGCAGGCAGGGACCCCGCTTTTCTTCCTTCGGCGCCGGAAAAGGCGGCTGGATCCCCGCCTTCGCGGGGATGACGGCAAGAAGGGATGGGCGCTGCTACTGATCGCCCTCGGCCTCTTCCTTGCCCTCCTCCTCGCCACTCCCGCCCTTGCCCAGACGGCAGCACCCGACAGCTCGGGCGCGCTGACGCGGGCCCTTGGCGACGTTTCGGGCGATGGCCGTCCCCTGTCGCTAAGCCTTCAGATCCTCATCCTGATGAGCCTGCTGACGGTGCTGCCGTCGCTCATCCTGATGATGACCAGCTTTACCCGCATCATCATCGTACTTTCGCTGCTGCGCCAGGCGCTGGGCCTGCAGCAGACGCCGCCCAACCAGGTGCTGGTGGGCCTGGCGCTCTTCCTTTCGCTTTTCGTCATGCGCCCCGCGGTGGATGCCATCAACAACCAGGCGATGGATCCCTATGGCGCAGGCCAGATCTCCATCGAGGAAGCGATTTCGCGCTCGGGCAATGTGTTGCACGGCTTCATGGCCAGGCAGACGCGGGAAACCGACCTGAAGCTGTTCTCGGACCTTGCTGAAGCCAAGCCATTTGCCAGCGCCAAGGACATCCCTTTTTCGATATTGCTCCCCGCCTTCGTCACCAGTGAGCTGAAGACGGCCTTTCAGATCGGCTTCCTCATCTTCCTGCCGTTCCTCATCATCGACCTGATTGTCGCCTCCACCTTGATGGCGCTTGGCATGATGATGCTTTCCCCGACGATCATCTCCATGCCGTTCAAGCTCTTGCTGTTCGTGCTGGTTGACGGCTGGGCGCTGACGATGGGATCGCTTGCCGGGTCGTTTGCGACATGAGTTGGGCGGATTAGCTGATGGAAAATTCCGACTTCTTCATCGGCATTGCACAGCAGGCGCTCTACATCACCGCGCTCGCAACCGCCCCGATCCTGATCCCGGCATTGCTGGCGGGTGTCGTACTCGGCATGATCCAGGCGGCGACCTCCATCAATGAAGCTACGTTGAGCTTCGTGCCGAAGCTGATCGTCGTGGCGCTCATGCTGGCGCTGTTCGGCGGATCGATCATGATCCTTGTGGCCGATTTCACACGCGAAATATTCAGCCGGCTACCGGAACTGCTCCAATGATCGCGCCGGGCCTTGCCGGAGCGGAGGCCCAGCTCTGGCTGTGGCTCATTGCGATGGTGCGGCCGGGCGCCGCATTTCTTGCCGCTCCCATCTATGGCACACGCTCGGTTCCGGTTCAGCTCCGTCTCATCCTGTCGCTTGCGCTCGGCATGGCGGCGCTGAACAGCGTCACCATCACCATGCCCGAAGGCGGCATTGCCACTTTCCAGGGCATATTGCTCGTTGCGGGGGAAGTGCTGGCGGGCCTCGCAATGGGCTTTGCGCTGCAGATCGGTTATTCTGCCGCTTTCGTCGCGGGTGAGGTCATCAGCAACGCCATGGGTCTTGGTTTTGCCAGCATGTCCGATCCGCAAAGCGGACAGTCCAGCCCGGTCGTCGGCACTTTCCTTTCAGTGCTCGCGACTTTCCTGCTGCTGGCGATGGATGGCCATCTGATGCTGATCACCTTCATCGTGAAAAGCTATGAGGCGATCCCGCCCGGCGTCATGATGTCCAATGATGCGATCTACAGCCTGGTGATGTTCGGCGGGACCCTGTTCGGGGCGGGGCTCACCATCGCCCTGCCGGTCGGCTTCGCGCTCATCCTCATCCAGATC
>DATEFI010000114.1:0-6117 GCA_035280705.1 Rhizorhapis sp.
CGACCTTGATCGTGTCGAACTTGTATGAGCGCAGATAGCTGAGCGAGCTGTATCCCGTCCCGAAATCGTCAAGCGCCAGCCTGAGCCCGATACGCTGCAGTTCGCGCAAAATCTGGCTGGTTTGCAGATTGTCCTCCAGGAAGACCGATTCGGTCACCTCCAGCTCCAAGCGCCGAGCCTTCAGGCCCGACGAATAAAGACAGGCGATGACTGTGCGCGGCAAATCGCCCGAGCGCAGCAGCGCGGGCGATATATTGACGGCAACCCTGATATCCTCCGGCCATTGTGCAGCGGCTGCGCAGGCCTGCCCAAGCACCCATTCGCTGATCGGCCCGATCATCGATATACTCTCGGCGATCGGAATGAATTCGCCTGGCGAGACATCGCCAAGCACTGGATGGTGCCAGCGAATCAATGCCTCGCAACAGGCAACCCGTCCGGTCTTGATGTCGAAGATCGGCTGGTAACGCATACTGAACTCGCCGCGTTCAATGGCCTTGCGAAGACCCGCTTCAATTTCCCTGACCCGATGCAACCGCTCCTTCATCGACCATTCGAACAGGCTGAAGCGATTACGCCCGCCATTTTTCGCATGGTAAAGCGCGACATCGGCGTGCTGCAGGATTTCTTCGCGATCTGCTCCGTCCTGCGGTGCGATGGCGATGCCGATCGACGCTGTTACGGAAAGATTGTGACCGCTCAGTTCGAAGGGATCGCGGAAATAATCGAGAATATCCTCGGCGATCTCGGCCGCTTGCTGCCTTCCGGTATGGCGGCACAGAATGATGAACTCATCGCCGCCGAAGCGCGCTACCGTTCCCCGGCCCGCCAGCGCCGTCCCGATCTTTTCAGCCACCGATACCAGCAGTTGGTCTCCGACCATGTGCCCCAGCGAATCGTTGATCTCCTTGAATCGGTCAAGATCCATCCACAGGACCGCAATCTGGTCGGCGTCGCCGGTGCTTTCCTCGAACATGTCGCGGATGCGCATCTGCATCGCCATCCGGTTTTCCACGCCAGTCAGGCTGTCATAGCGGGCCAACTTCTCGAACTTTGCGGCAAGCATGGTTTTCTGCTGCTTGCCGGTGAGCGCCTGGAGGACGATGCGATGCGTCGTGCTGGAGATTTCCGCCATGCCTGGGATCATCAGCACGAGCACGATCGACAATATGCGATAGCCAAAGTCCTCGACCAGCCAGAGCCCCAGCGCCGTGGGCGCAAGGGCAAGAAAGACCTGGCCTATCGCTATGTGGACCCGCCCGGCATTGCGGCCGGAAATGCCGCCCGCATAGCCAGTCGCCAGCGATACCGAAAGCATGTGGACAATGGCATTATCATTGCGGATCAGGACGGCGCATGCGAGCAGCCCGAGCAGGGCCGCATAGAGCCACGCGCCCAATTCATAGGCCAATTCCCATCCCCGCGATCCCTTCACCGCCCCCTTGGTCAAGTTGCGGTGGAAATAGGTGGCGGAAACAACGCGTGAGGCCGCGACCAGACAGATCAGGACCGCCAGGCAACTGGCGACAGCATCATCCGCCGCACGAGCGACGGCAATGCTGACCGCGCTGCCCGCGATGGCGCCGATCGTCAGTGAGGCTGGAGAAGCATAGAGCGATTCGACGAGCGCCCGTTGGACGTCAGCGTTTTGCTGCGCGTCAATTGCCGCCTTGGCGCGCCATCTGGACAGCAAATTTTTCAGGCGCGAGCTCAGCATCATCCACCTCTTAATGGACGAGCAACCTTGTTTTTTTGTTAATTTCAGGAAAGAAATCTATGTTCTTATAAAGAAAACAGACCCCATTTCAAACGGTTAATAAAAAATCATGCTCGGGCGCGACTTTTTCGCCTTTTCCATTCTACTGGCCGGCGCCGTCTAATCAGGCAGCAACAGACTGGCATCGCCATAGCTGTAAAACCGGTACTCTGCATCAATGGCATGACGATATGCGGTCAGCATGTTCTCCCTGCCCATCAGGGCGCTCACCAGCATGAACAGGGTAGAACGCGGCAGATGGAAGTTGGTCATCAATCCATCGGTGGCACGAAAACGATAGCCCGGCGTGATAAAAATGCGCGTGTCGCCTTCGAACGCGCCTATGACGCCGTTTTCATCCGCTGCACTTTCCAGCAGGCGCAGGCTGGTGGTGCCGACCGGAATGATACGCCCTCCCCTCGACCGCACGCCGTTCAATCGCCCGGCCGCGGCATCGTCAATCCGCCCCCATTCCGCATGCATCTGATGATCGGCTGTGTCGTCCGCCTTTACCGGCAGGAACGTGCCAGCGCCCACATGGAGCGTCAGCGTTTCGCTCAAAATATCCCGTGCGGCGAGCCGCTCAACCAGTTGAGGGGTAAAATGCAATGCTGCGGTAGGAGCGGCGACGGCGCCTTTTTCCCGGGCGAACATCGTCTGGTAATCGTCGCGGTCGCGCCTGTCGGCGGGGCGTTTGCTGGCGATATAGGGAGGCAATGGCATCCGTCCTGCCCGTTCGAGCAGAACCTCCACAGGTTCAGTGCCTTCAAACTCCAGCGTGACGGCACCATCATCCGTCCGCGCGCCCGCAATGGCAACGACTCCTTCGCCGAAATCGATTCGGTCGCCATCGCGCACGCGTCTCGCATTGCGGATGAAGGCCTGCCATTGCCTGAGGCCCGTCCGCTTGTGCAGTGTCGCGCCAATGCGCGCGTCACCTCGCCGCCCCTCAAGCTGCGCCGGTATCACCTTGGTATCGTTGAAAACCAGGCAGTCACCCGGCCTCAACAGGTCCGGAAGGTCCGAGACGTGCCGGTCCTGCAGCCCGTTGGGGCGTACCACCAGCATCCGCGCGCTGTCCCGCGGACTAGCCGGGCGCAAGGCAATCCGCTCGCTGGGAAGATCGAAATCAAAAAGATCGACGCGCACGCACTCGGCCTGAATTCATTTATTGCTTGATCGGAGCATTCAGATCGTCAGCCGTTATCTTCGCCGCCGGTTGCTTCGCCTCGGCAGGCGGCAAGGCCGCTGGCGGCGCCTTGCCGTCAGCTTCGATCGATGCCTGCAGTATCTTCGCAGGGTTGGCTGGCGGCTCGCCCTTCGCAATGGCGTCCACATATTCCATCCCGCCGATCACCCGGCCGAAGGCGGTATATTTCCGGTCCAGCGAGAATCGGGGCAGCAGCATGATGAAGAACTGGCTGTTGGCGCTATCCGGCGAAGACGCCCTTGCCATCGACACCGTCCCTCGCAGATGCGGATAGGCGTTGAATTCCGCCTTCAAATCGGGAAGCTGCGATCCGCCCTGCCCCGTACCGGTCGGATCGCCCGTCTGGGCCATGAAGCCGTCAATCACCCGGTGAAAAATGATACCGTTGTAAAAGCCCTGCCGTGCCAGCGTCTTGACGCGCTCGACATGGGCAGGCGCAAGGTCCGGCCGCAACTGAATGCGCACCCGGCCACCGGTGGAAAGATCGAGATCAAGCACATTTTCGGGGTCGATGGCCACGCTGGCGGGCGGGCTTTGAACCGGCGCGGGTTTCACCTCCGGCTCCTGCGCCACTGCTACGGAGGCGGCGAACAGGACCGGCAGGCAGACAAACAGGGCTTTGAACGGCATGTCGAAATTTTCTCCGAAAGAACAGGCGCGGAAGAGCAGCGGCCCTAGCAAAGTGCGAATGAACGGATCATGACGCTCCGGGTCTGGTTTGCGCAATGCGTTCAACCACCTCGTTCCGCACGGCCGGCGTAACGAATTTGGAGATGTCGCCGCCGAACGTCGCGATTTCCTTGACCAGCCGGGAAGCGATCGGCTGCAGCGAAACGTCCGCCATCAAAAACACCGTCTCTATCCGGCTGTTCAACTGCTGGTTCATGCCAGCCATTTGGTATTCATATTCAAAATCGGCCACGGCCCGCAGGCCCCGAATGATGACATTTGCGCCTTCCCGCTCAGCAAAATCCATCAGCAGCGAATTGAACGCCACCACATCGATGTCCGAGTCAATGGAGGCACATTCCCGCCGGACCATCGCCATTCGCTCCTCGACGTCGAACATCGGCGACTTGGACATGTTGTCCGTGACGCCGATGACCAGCCGGTCGACCAGCTTCGCACCGCGCCTGATGATATCCATATGCCCAAGGGTGATGGGATCGAACGTGCCCGGATAAACCCCTACCCGTGGCTTGGTTCTCGTCATGTCAGCGGTCCCTCTCTACAACATAATCGGCAATTGAGCGCAGCAGGTCCGCCTCCGGTCCATAGACATGCAGATGGTCCTTGGCCTGCTGCACGAGCAGCTTCGCCTGTTCCCGGGCCCTCTCCACGCCCAGAAGCGACACGAAGGTTTCCTTGCCTGCCCCGGCGTCCTTGCCCAAGGTTTTACCGGCAAGCGCCGCGTCGCCCTCCACATCCAGGAGGTCGTCGGTGATTTGGAAAGCGAGGCCGATGTCGCGCGCATAGCCGCGAAGGCCCGTGCGCCCCTCCGGCGGCACGCGTGCCATGATCGCCCCGGCCTCCAGGCAAAAGGAAATGAGAGCGCCGGTCTTGAGCTGCTGCAGCCGGGTGACCGTGGCAAGATCGAAGCTGGCCCGCTCTGCCTCAATGTCCATCATCTGCCCGCCGGCCATCCCCGAGGCGCCCGCCGCCCGCGCCAGTTCCAGCATCAGGTCAGCGCGGACAAATGGGTCCTGGTGCGTTTCCTCATTGCCCAGCACCTCAAAGGCCATCGTGTGCAGCGCGTCACCGGCCAGAACGGCGGTGGCTTCGTCAAATGCCCGGTGAACAGTGGGCTTGCCCCGCCGCATGTCGTCATTGTCCATGCATGGAAGGTCGTCATGGATGAGCGAATAGACGTGGATGCACTCAATTGCCGCGCCGACGCGCGACGCCGCCCTGCCATCTATATTGAAGAGATCGCAGGTCGCCTTCACCAGCAAGGGGCGGAGCCGCTTGCCCCCGCCCATGGCGGCATGGCGCATAGCCTCATATAATTTCCGGCGCGGATCGTCCGGAAGTGCCAGAAGATGATCGAATTGCGCCTCGATATCGCGAGCGACACGCTCGATCGCAAGACCAAGGCTGGCGCCCGCCTTCAATGCCTCAATCCGAACCGAAGGGTTCAGTACCGGCGATGCTGCCATCGCTGCCCAAGTTGATCTTGTCGATGCGCGCCTGTGCATCGGCAAGGCGCTTCTGGCATTGCGCGCGCAGCTTGTCTCCCTCGGCATAGAGGGTGATGGACTGGTCGAGGGGCACGTCGCCACTCTCCAGCTGCTGCACGATCGCTTCCAGCCGCTTCAGCGCATCCTCGAACGACAGGGATGAAAAATCGGTTTCTTCCGCCATGCGCTTGCAATGGCGGGGCCGTTGGCCGGGGTCAAGTGGCTGTGATACGTAAGGTCGATGGAGAAAGCCGGTTCAGGCTCCGAAGAAATCATTAAACCGCTTTGCGAAACTTTCTTTCGGCATTGGGATATGCGGAGCCCGGCTCACCATTATTTCCGCAGAATAGACCGTAAAGGGGATTGACGTAGAGCCGTCCAATAGCAAAGAACGGCGCGCTATGAACGCTTATTTTCCCCTTACCGCCGCCGCGGCCCTCATGACCCTGACGGCTTGTGGCCAGTCTCAACCCGAAGTTGTCGACAACAAGGCGCCCGACGCAATCGGTGCACAGATCGCTCAGGCTGCTCCTGTGGAACTGCCGCCGGCAGTGAAGGACAGCCGCAGCTATCGCTGCAAGGACAACAGCATCATCTATGTCGACTTCCTTGCCGATGACAAATCCGCCAACCTGCGCACCGACAAGGCCGGCACGCCGACCGCGCTGAAGGCTGAAGCTCCGGGCAAGCCATACAAGTCCGACGGCTTCGAAGTGGTCGGAAGCGGCACTGCCATCACGGCCACCATTCCGGGCAAGGGCACGCAGGACTGCAAGGCCTGAACCCTATTCCCATTCCATCCAGATCAGAGCAAGGGCCGGAACGCAAGTCTCCGGCCCTTTCGCTTTTCAAGCGAGCAGATTTTCCGCCGCGCGGCGCCAGAGCCATGAGACTTGATGGAGCCTTGGACCTGCAACGCCGTTGAAGAAGAGAAGCCCGAACGGGCTTGTGCCAGATTAACGGTACGATGCCCT
>DATEFI010000115.1:0-4935 GCA_035280705.1 Rhizorhapis sp.
TTTTCTGCAAGCGCTCGAAGGTCTGGCTGATTCTCCCCATGTGCCTCTCCTATGCCAGCAGCCGCTCGACGTGCGCAACGTCTTTGTCGCCGCGCCCGGAGACGCACAGGATCACCATCGCCTCCTGCGACAGGCGAGGCGCCAGCTTCAGCAGATAGGCCAGGGCATGGGCGCATTCAAGCGCGGGGATGATGCCCTCCAGTCGCGCCAGGAGCTGAAAGGCCTCCAGGGCTTCCTGATCGGTCACGGCCTCATAAGTCACACGCCCGGTTTGCTTAAGGTAGCTATGCTCGGGGCCCACACCGGGATAATCCAGACCGGCGGAGATGGAATGCGCCGGGGTGATCTGGCCGTCATCATCCTGCAGGAGATAACCCATGCTGCCGTGTAACACACCCAGGCTTCCGGCGCTCAGCGAGGCGCCATGCTTGCTTGAGGCCAGTCCCAAGCCGGCGGCCTCGACACCGATCAACTGCACGCTGGGGTCCCGCAGGAAGGCAGAGAAAAAGCCGATGGCATTACTGCCTCCACCGACGCAGGCCAGGCAGTAATCCGGTAATCTTCCCGTCAGGTCGAGGATCTGCGCCCGCGTCTCGCGGCCGATGATGGCCTGAAAATCGCGTACCATCATGGGGTATGGATGCGGACCGACCACCGAGCCGATGAGGTAATGCGTCGTGCGCACGGTCGTCACCCAGTCGCGCAGGGTTTCGTTGATGGCATCCTTCAGGGTGCGGCTGCCACTGGCCACCGGCGTCACCCTGGCGCCGAGGAGTTTCATGCGGAAGACGTTGAGCGCTTGACGTTCGACATCCTCCTCACCCATATAAACTTCGCATTCGAGCCCGAATACTGCGGCTGCGGTGGCGGAGGCTACACCATGCTGCCCGGCACCGGTCTCGGCGATGATGCGCCGTTTCCCCATACGGCAGGTTAACAGAGCCTGCCCGAGGGCGTTGTTGATTTTATGGGCGCCAGTGTGATTAAGGTCTTCACGCTTCAGGAAAATGCGCGGGCCACCCAGGTGCTCGCTGAGCCGGCGTGCGAAGTAGAGCGGGGTCGGACGACCCACGTAATCTTTCAAATAACCCTGCAGTTCAGCATGGAATGCCGGGTCGTCTCTCGCCTCGCGATAGAAGTGTTCCAGCTCCTCAAGAGGGGACATCAGCGTCTCCGGCACGTATTTGCCGCCGAAGAGCCCAAAGCGCCCGCGCGTGTCGGGCAATGCCTCCATACCCACAGCCGTCGGCGTGTGAGGCCTGTCGGTGCTCACGAGATTCCTTTCTCCAGCGCTGCTGCTTTGGCGCGCGCAATGAACTCACAAACTTTCCGATGATCTTTGATGCCAGGGGCGCATTCGACCCCGGTGCTCACATCAACCCCATAAGGGCGCGTTTGTGCAATGGCGATCGCGACATTCTCTGGCGTCAGCCCGCCGGCGAGAATCACCGGCCCATACGGCTTCGCCCGCGCCGCCAGCTCCCAGGAGAACGACGCCCCAGTGCCGCCCGGCAACGCCCCCTCGACATGTGCATCCAGGAGATAGGCGGACACCGTGTAGCCCGGCAAATGCGCCAGGCTTTCTGCATTCTTGATGCGAAAGGCTTTGATCACCGGTTGTTTGACCTGACGACAGAATGCCGGCGTCTCGCGTCCATGCAATTGAATACGGTCGAGCCCGCAGCAGGCTGCCAGATCATTCACTATGTCAAACGCCACATCAACGAACAATCCCACTGTCGTCACAAAGGGGGGCAACTTCTGGATGATCTGTTCCGCCCGCTCAGGCGAGACATGACGCGGACTCGGCGGATAGAACACGAACCCCAGGGCATCGGCCCCGGCCTCGACGGCCGCTTGGGCATCCTCAAGATTTGTGATGCCGCAAATCTTCACCTGTACCATACAGTAACTCGCGTAATTTGACTCCGGGATCGGGGGCGCGCATCAGCGATTCGCCAATGAGGAAGGCATGCACTCCCTTTTCCCGCAACCGCGTGATGTCAGCCGCCGTATTGACGCCACTCTCGCTGACGACCACCACATCGGGCGGGATCAGCGGCAGCAGTCGCAACGTCGTTTCGATGTCGGTATGAAAGGTCCGCAGGTCGCGATTGTTGATGCCGATCAGATGCGGGCGCAAAGGCAGAATACGTTCCAACTCCTCGACCGTATGCACTTCAAGCAGCGCCGCCATGCCGAGTTCATGCGCGAGCCCCAGCAATTCCTTCAGCTGGCCGATCTCTAAGGCCGCGACAATCAGTAGCATGGCATCGGCATGCGCCACGCGCGATTCGTAAACCTGATAGGCATCGATGGTGAAATCCTTGCGCAGCAATGGCAGCGGCACTGCCTGGCGGATACGTTCAAGAAAACTCAGCTGCCCCTGAAAATATTTCGCATCAGTGATCACCGATAGGGCCGCCGCGCCATGAGCCGCATAGGTCCGAGCGATGGCGACCGGGTCGAAGTCAGGGCGAATCACCCCCTGCGACGGCGAGGCTTTCTTGACCTCGGCGATGACGCGCGGGATGATCTGATTGCCAGTACCATCGCCCTGCAGCGCCGCCACAAAATCGCGCGGACGGGGGAGGTCGTGCGCCTGCCTCTGCAGTTCAGCCAGTGGATGGCGACGGCAGCGCGCTGCCACCTCGTCGGCTTTATCGCGGAGGATTTGCTCAAGAATGGACATCGCTGTCCCTGCTCTATAACGGAGACTAAGCCCTTACCCCCTATGGGGGAAAGTCGCGGGCACGGTGAGGCGCTGGTGGTTTCGCCCTCTCCATGTCCGCTCCCATTGCGGGATAGACATCAGAAAGTCGGGTGCCAAACTCGGCGTATTGTAGTCGCCTCGCCCCAATGCCGTCAAGCGGAAGTCATTTTTCGCAACACCCAAAGCGGACAGGGACAAGGTGCTGAGCCATCCTTTTCTTTTCGGAAAATTTCGGGTATGATCGCCGCGGTCCATGGCAGGCAAGGCTTTCCGTATGCGCATCCAGTCGCTCATCATTACGACGGTGTTCCATGGCCACCACACGTTCCCGACACCTGCCACGATGTGTCGTTGACGTACGGGTCGTAGACCTGCCTGCGCTGTCATCGATGCCTTAACGCACGCGCTCAGCCTGGTCACGACCTTCGCCAGTGGCACGTTCAAAGCCGTGGGGGGCATGGGTTCCATCCTGCGAGTGGCGCATGCAGCCCGCATTTTGCTAATGAAAGGCCTAGAAAGGAGGGGTCGATGCCCCTGGATAGACACCTCTTGGAACGACTCTTGACTATCATGATTCGCATTCGACGCTTCGATGAGCGAGTGACCGAACTGTTCAAGGCCGGGTACGTCAAGGGCACGGCCCACAGCTATGTCGGCGAAGAGGCCATTGCCACGGGGGCCTGTGCCAACCTCCGGCGCGACGATTACATCGTTGGAACCCATCGCGGCCACGGACACTGCATCGCCAAGGGAGCCAGCATCAGGGAAATGATGGCGGAGTTGTTCGGCAAGGAAACGGGGTACTGCAAGGGGCTCGGCGGTTCTATGCACATCGCCGACATGGACCTTAATATCCTGGGCTGTAATGGGGTGGTCGGGGCTGGGCTTCCCATTGCCAACGGCGCGGGGCTGTCGTCGAAACTGCGCAAGAGCGACCAGGCCACCATTTGCTTCTTCGGCGATGGCGCCTCAAGCCAGGGGACCTTTCATGAAGCGCTGAACCTGGCGGCGGTATGGAAATTGCCCGTCGTCTTTGTCTGCGAGAACAACCAATACGCCCTCTCGACCTCATACAAGCGCACGGTGGCAGTGGACGCTGTGGCCGATCGGGCCGTTGCCTACGGCATCCCCGGCGTCACCGTTGACGGGAACGACGTGATCGCCGTCTATGAAGCGGTGCATGAAGCGGTAGCACGCGCACGGCGTGGCGAAGGTCCGTCCTTAGTGGAGGGCAAAACCTACCGCTGGATGGGTCACAGCATGCGGGCGGAGCTGGCCCCGTATCGCTCGCACCAAGAGGAGGAAGAGTGGATCGAGCGTGACCCCATCGCGCGCCTGGAACGCGAGATGTTGGACCAGCAATTGATCACACCCGACCGCTTGGCTCAGATCCGCCAGGAAGTTGAGGAAGAGCTGGAAGAAGCGGTCAAATTCGCCGAGCAGAGTCCCGAACCCACCATCGAAGTCATGGAGCGGGCCTTGTACGCACCACGTTTGCCGGTGTCGGCCCCACCTCCGAAGCGCGGGCACGAATTAACCTTCACCGAAGCGTTGAATGAAGCGCTAAAGCAGGAGATGCGCCGCGACCCCCGTGTCTTTGTGATGGGCGAAGATATTGGGCTAATCGGCGGCATTTTCCGGGTGACGCAGGGCTTGTACGACGAGTTCGGTCCGGAGCGTGCCCGTGACACCCCGATTTCGGAAGCCACCTTCGTGGGCTGCGGGCTGGGCGCGGCGGTGACCGGCATGCGGCCGGTGGTGGAGATTCAAATCTGGGATTTCGTCGCCTGTGCCATGGACCAGATCGTCAATCAAATCGCCAAATTCCGCTACATGCTGGGGGGCAAGCCGACGGTGCCGCTGGTGATCCGTGGCCCGCAGGGCGGCGGCATCCGCATGGCGGCGCAGCATTCCCAGAGCCTGGAATCCTGGTTCATCCATATCCCCGGCTTGACGGTTATCGCACCTTCGACACCCTACGATGCCAAGGGGCTATTGATCGCCGCGATGCGGGATGATAATCCGGTGATTTTCCTCGAGCATAAGCTGCTGTATCAACCGGTGATGAAGGAACCGGTGCCCGAGGAACCATATGCGCTGCCCATTGGCAAGGCCGATATCAAGCGCCAAGGCACCGACGTCACCGTCGTCGCCACGCAAATGATGGTGCACCGTGCCCTGCGGGCGGCCGAAAAGCTGGACAGCGAGGGAATTAGCGTTGA
>DATEFI010000116.1:0-2714 GCA_035280705.1 Rhizorhapis sp.
CGCCCACATATTCGGAAAGCAGCGCACCCCCGAGCAGCGCCGCAGGGGCGACAAGCGCGATAAGCCGCGCCAGCGTCAAACCGCGCATGCCGCTGCTGCCCCTATTTCCGCTTCTTGTCGCTAGTGCGGCTAACAGCCATGCGAACCGGCGATTTCGCGATGCGGCCAATCGTTTCCAGGGCATAGTGAAGCTGGAAGTCCTCGATCCCCTTCTTCTTCAACTCCTCGGACGTAGCCTTGAAGCGCGGATCTTCCTTGATATCGTCTTCAAGGATGCTGTTGTCTACCTTGGCCTCGTTGATCAGGTGACGGCGCAGGTCGGATTCCCGGAAACGCGGACGGGTCTTGAAATCGGGATCGGATAGCTGCGGCACGCGAATGTCGGGATCGATGCCCCCTTCCTGCACCGACCGGCCCGAAGGCGTGTAGTAGCGCGCGGTCGTAAGGCGCAGGGCGGTCGTGTTGCTAAGCGGCAGGAGCGTCTGAACGCTGCCCTTGCCGAATGTGCGTTCGCCCATGACGAGGCCGCGGCGCTGATCCTGAAGCGCGCCAGCCACGATTTCGGAGGCAGAGGCTGATCCTGCATCGACCAGTACGATCACCGGCAAGCCGCCCGTGTCGTCGCCCGCCTTTGCATAATAACGCTCGATATCGCTCTTCTTCCGCCCGCGCTGCGACACGATCTCGCCGCGCTCGAGGAAGATGTCGGACACATTGACCGCCTCGTCCAGCAGCCCGCCGGGGTTGGAACGCAGGTCGAGGATATAGCCGGTGGGCTTGTGACCCAGCGACTTTTCGATGCCCCGGATCGCCGCACGCACATCGGCTCCCGTATTGGCGGAAAAGCTGATGATGTTGATGAGGCCGATATTATCCTTCACCTCCCAGCGAACCGGTTTCAGTTCGATGATCTCACGGGTGACGGTGACGTCGAAGGGCTTGTCGCGGCCCGGACGGACGATGCTGAGCTTGATGCTGGTGCCGGGATCGCCGCGCATCCGGTCCACCGCATCATCCAGCGTGCCGCCATAGATGAGCTCGCCGTCGAGATGGGTGATATAGTCGCCCGCCTTGATCCCCGCCCGGTCGGCCGGCGTGTCCTTGGTGGGAGCGATCACCTTGACCGCCCCGTCCTCCATCGTGACGGAAAGGCCAAGGCCGCCATAAGCGCCGTCGGTCTGGGTCCGGAGATTTTCGAAGTCGCGGGCGTCAAGGAAGCTGGAATGAGGATCAAGGCTGGAGAGCATGCCGTCGATCGCGCCCTTGATCAGCTTTTCGTCATCGACCTTGTCGACATAATCGGCGCGGACGCGTTGAAACACGTCCATGAACTCATCGAGCGTGCGGTAGCTGTTTCCTTCCGCTTCCGCGAGCGCCGCAGTAGTCATTGGCACAAGCGCCAGTGCGCCGGTCAGCAGTGCGGCTTTGATCAGGCTATTCTTCATCGAGTCCGGCGTCCTTGGCATATTTTTCCGAAGATATAGGCGCTTTGGAGCGGCGTTGCAAAGCGAGAGCTGCACTGAGGTTCGACGGCTCCCCGAAGCGCGTTCCGGCAGGCCCGTCTAGCAGCTCTTCTTTATACTTTAGTTATAATTTCCCTTACGGCTTTGGGTATAAAACAGGCCATCGGCGGCTATTAACCTATTTCATTAACGTGGAACTAGGAAAGCTGTCCCATATTGGGCGCAGAGAGCACATACCTTTAGAGGTTGGGGTCTGCGGTGGGCATCTTTCAGAGATTATCGGCGGTTCTGCGGGACCGGAAGGGCAATGCGATGCTCATTGCCGCCTTTGCCATGCCTGTGCTGGTGGGCGCGAGCGGGCTCGCCACCGACACCATACAATGGACGCTGTGGAAGCGGCAGCTCCAGCGCCAGGCGGACTCCGCCGCCTTGGCGGGCGCCTATGCACTGGCGCAAGGCGCCAACGTCAACAATAGCGCCACCGCCGAGATCAATCGCTACAACCTCGTCACTTTGACGGGATCGCCGGTGATTCAAAACGCTCCGGCAAGCGGCGCCTTTGCGGGCGACACGTCAGCAGTGCGGGTGGTGCTGTCGACAAGCCAGACCCTGCCCTTCTCCAGCTTCTTCCTGAGTTCGCCGCCGGTAATCACCGCCGAGGCGACGGCAAGGGTGGTGGCTGGGGGCACCTATTGCATGTGGGCGCGTGAACCGACTGCCGTTGCGGGAATCACCATGAAAGGTAATGCCACCGTCAATATGGGCTGCGGAATGTTCACCAATTCCAAGGCAAGCAACGCAGTCAATGCTGGCGGCAGCAGCCAGATAACTGCAACCCCTGTAGCTGCGGTTGGTGGACTGCAGTCCAGCAGCAATTACGTCTCACCGACGACGCTGCAACCCTATTCGATACCTCAGCCCGATCCTTTCGCAAGCCTGCCGGAGCCGACTGTTCCCACTCCCTGCACAAATTTGAAAGTGCAGCCGAACGACGCCTCAAGAACGATTACTCCGGGTTGTTACAGCACGATGGAGATAAATGGTCCTGTTGTCCTTCAGGCCGGAACCTATTTTATTAACGGCGGCTCCTTCAGCGCCGGCGCACAGGCCATTATCACGCAGCTTAACACAGCCAGCCTCAAGGGCGTTACCATTATACTTACCGGCAATAATGCGAACAACATTGCCACGATCAACATGAACGGCAGTGCGCAAGTCCAACTGACAGCATCCGAAACCGGCCCCTTTGCA
>DATEFI010000117.1:0-2897 GCA_035280705.1 Rhizorhapis sp.
ATATCCGCCTTTGGGTTTGCCGGTTCGATGTCCTCTTTTCATGATTGAGGCTCATTTCCACAGAGTGGCATTGACAGGCAAGCCTCCATTCGCCAAAGACGCGCCTCCTACGGATTTTTTCGTGAATCCGGCTGGCTTCCATGGACAGGTGGCCGAGTGGTTAAAGGCAGCAGACTGTAAATCTGCCCGCGTGAGCGTACGCTGGTTCGAATCCAGCCCTGTCCACCATCACCTCCTCAAAATTCCATAATCTCCTCCATAATACAGCCATTTGGGTAGCTTGACCCGCTTGCCTGGCGGGAGCAGATTGCCGCCGCAGCGCAGATCTAGATAGCGGGTCGTGGCGAGCCTTTATGGGCTGCGTCTCAAATATTGCGGGCCTTTTGGAAAAGGTGCGGGAGACGATCCATGTCTGAGAGAATCAAATGGCTGGGCCTTGTGTCGCTCAGTTCTCTGGTGGCCATATCCGCAAGTGCGATGCCGGTTTCCAGTGACGTTTCTGAAGAAGCGCTGCGCCTCCGCGATCCTTCGCGGCAGATGCTGGCTTTATGCGGCGGTTCGCGAAGGGCCGGCGAATTGCTCCGCATGCGGCTGCACTATGCACAGGAGGCAATGGCGAACATGCCGGCGGGCGCTGGGAAGCCAATGTTGTTCCCTGGTCTTGGCATCCTTCAATATCGAGTGACGACCAGCAAGGCCGAAGCGCAGCGTTTTTTCGACCAGGGCATGATGCTGACCTATGGCTTCAATCATGGCGAGGCGATCCGTTCCTTCCAGGAGGCGCAGCGGCTTGATCCGCAATGCGCCATGTGCTGGTGGGGCGAGGCGCTGGCGCACGGTCCCAATATCAATGCGCCCATGGACCCTGAGGTGAATGCCCGGGCGGTGGCGGCAACGCAGCGCGCCGTGGCGTTGAAGTCAAAGACGACACCGGTGGAGCAGGCGCTGATCGACGCGCTCGCCACCCGCTATTCCGCCGATCCCAAGGCCGACCGTGCCGCTCTCGACAAGGGCTATGCCGAAAGGATGCTTCAGGTCGCGGAACACTTCCCGCAGGACGACAATGTTGCCGTTCTTGCGGCAGAAGCAATGATGGACACACAGCCCTGGGACTATTGGGAGGCGGACCGCAAGACGCCCAAGGGCAATATCGGCAAAGCCATCTCACTGGTTGAGGGCGTATTGAAGCGCAATCCCGACCATCCGCAGGCGGACCATCTCTATATCCATCTGATGGAGGCGTCGGTTCATCCCGAGCGGGCGGAAAACTATGCGGACAGGCTGGCGACGCCGCTGGTTCCGGCGGCCGGGCACCTGGTGCACATGCCAGCGCATCTTTATTACCGCGTCGGCCGCTTCAAGGACTCGATGCGGGTCAATATGGACGCCGCCAAGGCCGACGAAGCCTATCTCAAGAATGCGGCCAATCCGGGTCTCTACAGATTCGGCTATTATCCGCACAATGTGCATTTCATCGTCACGTCGGCCCAGATGGCGGGCGACATGAAAACCGCCATCGAGCAGGCGGAGAAGCTGCGAGGCATCGTCGATATCGATGTGACATCCAAGGTGGCATGGCTGCAGCCAGTCAGCGCCGCCCCCTATCTCGCCTATTCCCAGTTTGCCGCTCCCAAGGACATATTGGCGTTGAAGGCACCTAATGAACGGCTGCCCTATGTCAGCGGCATGTGGCGTTATGCACGCGCGGTGGCCCATGCGCAGGAAAAGGACAAGGCTGCCTTCGGGCGCGAGCTTGCAGCTCTCCGGGCGATCCGTGAGGGCATCGATTTCAAGCCGATGGTCGATCAGGGGGTGCCTGCGCCCGATCTGCTGCGTCTGGCCGAAACAGTGGCGCAGGCGCGTTTTGCCTATGCGCAGGGCAAATATGGGAAAGCCGTCGATCTGTACCGGCAGGCCGTCGCCATTGAAGATGCGATACCCTATATGGAGCCGCCCCACTGGTATTATCCGGTGAAGCAGTCGCTTGGCGCGGCCCTGTATCGCAGCGGGGATATGGCTGGCGCGCGGCAAGCCTTCATGGAAGCTCTGGCCCAGGCACCCAATAATGGCTGGGCGCTTTATGGACTGGCGAGGACGCAGCGGACCATGGGGGACCGGTCGGGCGCGGCGGCGAGCGAGGCGGCTCTCACCAATGCCTGGCTGGGGGATCGCCGCTGGCTGGTGCTGGACAGGCTCTGAGCCTCATTGGCCGCTGCCATAGGGGCGGGTCAGTATTTCGAGCAGGTGACCGTCAGGGTCCTCGAAATACATGCCCCGCCCATCATCGCGATGGTTGATCTCATTCACGACCGACCGCGACGGATCGGCCCAATAGGTGAGGCCAGCGGCTTTAATCCGCGCAAATATGCTGTCGAACTCTTCTTCGCTGACCAGGAAGGCATAGTGCTGGCGGGCAACAGCGCCTTCCTTCTGCATGAAGTCGAGCGAGACGCCATTGTCGAGTTCCACAATGCGGAAATGCAGGAATTCGGCCGGAGCCGGCCGGCCAAGGATGTCAGCCAGGAAGGCCGATGAGCGTTCCTTGTCATGGCACCAGACGATGGTGTGGTTGAGTTCTACCGGCATGATCTCGGACTCCTGCCATTAGCCGGATCATATTAGCCGAGTTCGTGCGTCACCACCATGTCGCATAAAAGGCGATGAGCAGCAGGACAACGCCGAGCCCCGCCATGTTGAAGGTCGCCGAAGTCCCGTAGCTGATGTCACTGGTGACGATCCGGTTGGCATTGGCGCGGGCCGGAACCATCAGCGAAATCAGGACGGCGAGCGCCAGCGCCACCAGGAACACCAGCCCCATGCGGTCAAGAAAGGGCAGGCCGGGCAGGAACTGCTTGCCAGCATAGGAAAGTATGACCGAGGCCACGGCCGCCGCGATC
>DATEFI010000118.1:0-4363 GCA_035280705.1 Rhizorhapis sp.
CCTGGCGATGCGGAGGAATTTATTCCGATCCCGAAGGGAACGCCCAAGACGGTGAGCTATCCATAGAGTATCCGTTCGTGTCGAGCGAAGTCGAGACATATGTGCGCCAGCCAGCATCCCTCGACTTCGCTCGGGACGAACGGGGTGATACAGATTTTGGGAACGTTTCTCTAGCGAGTGCTGAATGCCCGTCGTCCCTGCCCTTCGACTGCCCGCAGGGCGGGCGCTCAGGATAAACTGCGGCTTTCGGCCGCAGGCAGGGACCTCGCTTTTCTCTGGAAGCTGATTAAAGAAGCGGGGTCCCTGCCTTCGCAGGGACGACGGGGCAATAAAGACAGCCTCGACCGGCTATTTGCTCACTCGCCAGATAATCCCGCCGATGTCATCGCTGACCAGCAAGGCCCCGGTGCGGTCCACCATCACATCGACCGGTCGCCCGCGGGCCTGATCTTCTCCTGAGAGAAAGCCTGTAAGAACGTCCACCGGCTTCCCCTGCGGCCTGCCGTTGGAATCGAACTTCACGAAAACCACCTTGTAACCGGCGAGCGGCTTGCGGTTCCAACTGCCGTGCAGTCCGACAAAAGCGCCATTGCCGAATCCGTCGCCCAATTTCGCGCCAGTGGCGAATGTCAGGCCCAGCGGAGCAGTATGGGCGCCAAGGCCATAGTCGGGCCGGTGCGTATATTCCCTGAGGTCGGGCCGCTCGGGCTGGACACGCTTATCCTCATAGCCGCCCCAATAATTCCAGGGCCAGCCATAGAAGGCGCCGAACTCTACTCGCGTCAGATAGTCGGGAACGAGATCGCTGCCCAGCATGTCCCGTTCGTTGACGACGGCCCAAAGCTCGCCGCTGCCGGGCTTCCATGCCATTCCGACGGGATTGCGAAGGCCGCTTGCGAAGATGCGATAATCGCCGGTCTTGGGATCGACCTCCAATATGGCGGCGCGATTGTCTTCCTTGTCGAGGCCATATTCAGCGATGTTGCTGGCGGACCCGATGCCGACATAAAGCAGCGATCCGTCCGGACTAGCGAGCAGGCTGCGGGTCCAGTGGAAGTTCGGCTGCTGTTTGGGCAGGTTCAATATCTTGCGGCCCTTGCCGCTGATCTTCGTCTCGCCTTCCTTGTAGGGAAAGGCCATCAGCGCGTCGGTGTTGGCGACATAAAGCGTCCCGTTCGCCAGCGCCATGCCATAGGGCGAATTCAGCCCCTGCAGCAGGACGTGCCGCCCTTCGGCCTTGCCGTCGCCATCGGCATCGCGCAGCAGCGTGATACGGTTGGGAGAAGGCGTATCAGCCGCCGCTTCGCCCATCAGGAAACGCATGACGATGCCGGTCACTCCACCCACTTCCCGCGGGGGGCTGGCGGTTTCCGCGACCAATATGTCGCCATTGGGCAGGCGAAGCAGGGAGCGGGGGTGGGACAAGCCCTCGGCAAGGCGATCCACCTTCAGACCGGCTGCCGCGACCGGCTTTTCACCCGCTTTCCAACCGGTCATTTCGGGAATCTTCACGGTGGGAACCATTTCACGCCGGGCGGCAGTGATGCGAGGCTCCCGGCCGGAAAGCTGCTCTACCGTTAGCCGCGCCGTATCTCCGCGCGAAAGATAGAAGAAGACCCCGGCCGCGATCGCGAGACAGAGCAGGAGGAACAGGAATATGTGCTTGAGCATGGCGCACTAACTATGCGCTTGTGAAGCAGCGTTCAAGCAGGCGCGGTCTTATTTGTGCCGGTCGCGCAACCACATGGCAAAGGCGATGGCACCGCCCAAACCGATCCCCGCCAGCAGCCCCGCCGTCGGCTGGCCTATTAAACCTCCGGCGATGACGCCCGTTATACTCAAAAGCGCTAGGATGGAGCCCGCGCCCCGAGGCGAGCCTGGCTGTTGGTCTGTCATCGGGCTCCTTTGGCATGGTTCAGCCTGGGACACCAGATGTGCCGGAACGGGATGGATGTCCCGCTTTGGCATTTGGCTAACGTTTCTTTGACCATCATGCTGCGCTGCAATAGGCGAGACGCCGAAATTGGCACGCGGGTTGAATAGGTTTCCTCCGATTGATCTTCGACATCTTTCGGGAGCTGTGAATTGCTGGTGCCTTATCTGTCTAGCCGGAAGAGTTTCGAGGACGCCGAGGACCTGATTTCCCGTTTCGGCGACAATGCGGGCTTCGAAGCCGCCGCCCGCGCCGATCGCAGCCGGGATCTCGGCAATCATATTCACTTCTGCCACTGGCGCCAGATCGAGCGCCTCATCATCCTGTTGTCGGCGGATGATGTGGTCGGCACGGTGCATTGAAGTCACCTGTACTGTTCAGGCTCATTCATCTCCGTTCGTGTCGCGCGAAGTCGAGACATGTTGCACTGAGGCAATATCCCTCGACTTCGCTCGGGACGAACGGCTTCATTTAGCCAGCCCCTGGACTCGTTCAGGTTCTGATCGAACCGGAAAGAGTCTGAGATTCTTTTATTTTCCGTGATTTCCGGGCCGCCAGATGATTCCATCTGGCTCGAAATCCCTCTAAAGCCGCAGGCCCGCCGTCTCTTCCAATCCAGCGAGTATATTGAGGTTCTGCACCGCAGCCCCGGCCGCGCCCTTGCCCAGATTGTCGAGGGCCGCCACCAGCCGCGCCTGGCCCGAGCGCTCATTGCCAAAGACGAAGATCTCCAGCCGGTCCGTCGCGCCGACCTGCTCTATCTCAAGCTTGCCCAAAGCCTCGCAGTCCTCCCTGCTTGCGACCCGCACCAGGGGTGACGACTCATAGGCCGCCATCAGCGTATCGCGCAGCGCCCCGGGCGAGGGCGTCCCAGGCATGGCGCAAAGCTGCAAGGGCACCTCGACCAGCATGCCCCGATAGACGCGCGCTACGGCGGGGGTGAAAAGCGGCGCATGTTTTACGCCTGCATGAAGCTGCATCTCAGCCACATGCTTGTGTCCAAGGCCCAGCGCATAGGCCCGATAGGCCGTGTCCGCAGGCTGCGGCGCGGATTCGTCCTCGAACTCCGCGATCATTGCCTTGCCGCCCCCCGAATAGCCCGACACCGCATTGACGGTGAGCGGCCAGTCGGCGGGGATCAGTCCCTCCCGCACCAACGGCCGGGCGAGGCCCAGAAAACCCGTAGGATAGCATCCGGGATTGGACACTCGCGCTGACCCCGACAGGCGTTGCCGCATGTCGGGCTCCAGTTCGGCAAAGCCATAGGTCCAGCCCTCAGCCACCCGGTGGGCGGTGGAGGCATCGATGACTCTGGTCCGGTCGTTGTCGATCAGCGACACCGCCTCCCGCGCTGCATCGTCGGGAAGGCAGAGGATCACCACATCGGCGTCGTTGAGCGCTGTCTTGCGTGCCGCCGCGTCTTTCCGCTCGGCGTCGGAAAGGGTGATGAGCGAAAGCTCGCTGCGCCCCTCCAGCCGGTCACGGATCTCGATACCGGTAGTGCCGGCGGCGCCGTCGATAAATATCTGTGTCGTCATAAGCTGATCCTTCTGCGCGCCAGCACGGGCAGCGCATGCCCGTCCTCCAGCCGCTTCACCACATCCGCCAGCGGTTCCGTGGTGACCTGCATCCAATGCGCATTGGCATGGATCAGCTTCTCGCCGTCCGCCATGAAGCCCACATGGCCCGGGAAAAAGATGATGTCGCCCCTTTGCAGGGCGCCGCCGGGCTCGATCTCTTCCCCCAACGCTGCCATCTGCTGGTCGGTGTCGCGCGGAGCCGCGATGCCGCAGAGCGCAAGGCACAGTTGAACCAGTCCCGAGCAGTCCAGGCCGTCGCTGCTGCGGCCGCCCCACAGATAGGGAGCGCCGGTAAGCCGCTCTGCAATGCTGACTGGGTCGCTTTCAACGGCGTCCATGGCCGACAGGTGCCGCAGATGGATGAAGCCACCGCCGGTCTTCAGGAATGTGCCCTCTGCCTCGCCCGCAACCCGGCTCCCCATCGGCAGCCGCGCCTGTTCAGCGGACTTGATATTGGCCTCTGCAAAGACCAGTGCGGCTGGCGCCGTCACCACATGCGTGGGCTGCAGCGGAACACCCAACAGCGGGGCCGGCACATAGCCGACATAATGGTCGTGCGCGCTATAGCCCCAGGCCCAGCCACCGGCGATGTCAATTGCCTGGAACAATTCGCCATGAAGCAGCTCGGACACGGCGGTCGAGTCAGCATCCGCCTTCGAACGGATCGCCGTTCGGGGAACGCGAAGGGAAAGCGGCTGCGGGCAGGAATAATGGGGCGCGAAATAGCGCCCCGCTAGCGCGATGTCCGCCAGGTCGCCACGGATGGCGTTGACCCGCCGGTCCAGCGCTATGGAGCGCCCGGTCAAAGTGAAACGGCTCCGTCCCGCCTTAGCTTGCGACCCGCCTTTTA
>DATEFI010000119.1:0-2900 GCA_035280705.1 Rhizorhapis sp.
CATGGACAGTGCAGATGCCAGCGGAATCATAGCCGCGATATTCAAGGCGGCGGAGGCCGTCGACCAGCCGGTCCGCTACATTGTCCTTACCCAATATACCGATGATGCCGCACATTTTTTGCTTGTCCTTGTGGATAGGTCGTTTGCCGTCCCTGCGAAGTCAGGGACCCCGCTTTCTTCCCGATGCTCGGGGGAGAAGCCGGACCCCTGCCTTCGCAGGGGCGACGGATTGTTAGGGTCGGCAGATGCTCAATTCTTCGCCTTCTTCTTCGCGCCCATGGCTTCGCGGAACTTGGCTGCCCAGCCGGGCTTTGCCTCCTGCTTGCCCCGCGCCAGTGCGAGTGCGTTGTTCTCGACATCGTGCGTGACCACTGAACCGGCGGCCACGATCGCGCCATCGCCGACATTCACTGGAGCGACCAGGGCGCTGTTCGAGCCGATAAAGGCTCCTGCGCCGATCTTCGTCTTATATTTGAAAAAGCCGTCATAATTGCAGGTGATCGTTCCAGCACCGATATTGGCGCCGGGACCGACCTCCGCGTCGCCGATATAAGAGAGATGATTGGCCTTGGCTCCGGGGCCAAGAACCGCCTTTTTCATTTCAACGAAATTTCCGACCTTTGCACCCTGGCCGACCTCGGCCCCCGGACGGAGGCGGGCATAGGGGCCGATTTCCGCTCCCGACAGCACCTTGGCGCCTTCAAGATGGGAGAATGCGTGGATGGTAACCTTGTCTTCAATGGTCACCCCCGGACCGAAAACCACATTGGGTTCGATCAGCACGTCCCGGCCGATGATAGTGTCGAAGCTGAAGAAGACTGTCGTTGGTGCTGTGAGCGTCGCGCCGTCGCGCATCGCCTCGATGCGGCGGCGGCTCTGCCATTCGGCTTCGACCGCGGCGAGTTCCATGCGGCTGTTCACGCCAGCCACTTCCCAATTCTCCGTCTCCACGACGGCGCTGTGGCGGCCTTCATGGGAGGCGAGCATGACGATGTCGGGCAGGTAATATTCCCCGGCCGCATTATCATTCTCGATCCTGGCCAAAAGGGTGAAGAGATCTTCCCCCCGCACCGCCATCAAGCCGCTGTTGCACAAGGTGATGGCGCGTTCAGCGTCACTGGCGTCCTTGAACTCCACCATTTTTTCGATGACGCCCTTACCGTCAGCGATGATGCGGCCATAGGCGCCGGGGTCCTCCGGGCGGAAGCCGAGCACCACTGCGACCGGCGCATCGGGTCCGTGCAGCCGTTCCAGCATCATCCGCATCGTTTCCGGGCGGACCAGCGGGACGTCGCCGTAGAGGATCAGCACGTCACCTGCAAAGCCGTTGAAGCTCGCCTCCGCCTGCTGCACGGCATGGCCGGTGCCGAGCTGCTTGTCCTGAACGACGAGGGTGATGTCATGCCCGGCGACCGCTGCCTCCACCTGGTCGCGGCCAGCGCCCACCACGACGATCTTCTTCTGGGGCTGAAGCGTCTCCACGCTGGCGAGCAGGTGGAGCAGCATGGGACGGCCTGCAATCGGATGAAGGACCTTGTGGGTCGCGGATTTCATACGGGTGCCTTGCCCGGCGGCAAGGATGATGGTGGCTAGAGGACGCATCGGCTGTTCTTGTCGTTCCCTTGGCTTTTCTGAAAGCTGTCCGGTCCCTCTGCCATGTTTGGCTTGCTTATGCCACAGCGCAAAGGGCATGGACGCTGGCCATGAAGAAGATTCCTTTCGATATTGTCGGCTTCGACCTGGATGGCACCTTGCTGGACACCAGCGGAGACCTTGCCGCGGCGGTCAATCACACGCTGCAAGTCATCGGCAGGCCAGCCTTCACGGTGGAGGAAGTCAAGTTGCTGGTGGGTAACGGGGCCAGGACGATGCTCCAGCGGGGGCTGGAAAGAACGGGCGGCTGCTCGGATGAAATGATGAAGCAATATCTCCCGGTGCTGCTGAAGTTCTACGAGGAGAATCTGGCCCATCATAGCGAGGCTTATCCGGGCCTCATCGAAGCGATGGACGAATTGCATTCGCGCGGCGTGACGCTCGCCATCTGCACGAATAAATATGAACGCTTCGCACAGGCGCTCATTGAACAGATGGGTCTTGCCGAACGGTTCGACGCGATCATCGGCGGCGATACGATGGGGCCGGGCAGGTCAAAGCCGCACGCGGCACCGATCGAGGAAATGATCCGCCGGTGCGGGGGAGGGCGGACGATCTTCCTGGGGGACAGTATCAACGACACCATGGCGGCCAAGAATGCGGGCATTCCCAGCATCGCCGTCAGCTTCGGCTTTCTGATGCAGCCGGTGGAAGAGTTGGGGGCGGACCTTGTGATCCACCATTATGACGAACTGATCCCCGCGCTGGAGCATTGGCCTCAGGCTTGAGGGGATCCTCCCAAATTCCCTGACATTGTCGAAGAATAGCGGGCTCCCTCCCTTGGCAGGGACGACGGCAGCGAACGGCAATGCGGGGTATTCGGATGTTTGCCGAAGAATGAACCCAGACTGAACCCGGAATGGGGCAGAACGATCATTTTGCGCAAAACACGTACTGGTCTGTCACGCTTGTCTATCCTATATTGGTTACAGCGCCGTTGCAGATCGTGGAGATGACATGGCGATAAATGATCTCTTTTCCGAATTCACCCGGAACTATGAAGCGCGCCGTCAGGCAGAGATGACTCTTGAGGAGTATCTCCGCGGATGCCGCGGGGATCCGATGATGTATGCCAGCGCGCCCGAGCGGTTGCTGGCGGCGATCGGAGAGCCCGAGATCATCGACACCTCAAAGGATCAGAGGCTGGGCCGGATCTTCATGAACCGGACGATTCGGCGCTATCCAAGTTTCGCCGAATTCCATGGCATGGAAGAGACGATCGAGCGAATCGTGAGCTTCTTCCGTCA
>DATEFI010000120.1:0-3763 GCA_035280705.1 Rhizorhapis sp.
GACCGCCCCCGACGGCACCAGCTATGCCCTCGCGGTGATGATCGGCAGCACGACCCAGCCTATCCCCAAGCGCTGGGAATTGATGCAGGCGGTGTCCCGGGCGGTCGCGGCCAATCACGACCGGCGGTGAAATTGAAAATCGTCATCCCTGCAAAAGCGGGGATTCATCTTCTGAGCCAACCGCTGTGTTGAAGTGGATTCCCGCCTCTCGGGAATGGCGAACTATTTAAGGCTTTCGACCCCAAAGTTCATCCCCTGTTCCCCTGACCCGCACCCTGCGCTATCCCCGCGCCATGGCTCAGAATCATCTCTATCTTGTCGATGGCAGCGGTTACATCTTCCGCGCCTATCACCGCCTGCCGCCGCTCACCAATATCCGCGGAGAGCCGGTGGGGGCCGTCTATGGCTATACGACGATGCTCTGGAAGCTGGCCGACGCCCTGCACAAGGCGGAAGGGCCGACACATATGGCGGTGATCCTGGACAAGGGCAGCACCTCCTTCCGCAACGACCTTTACGATCAGTACAAGGCGCAACGTCCGCCCGCGCCGGAGGACCTGGTCCCCCAATTCCCGATGATCCGCGACGCCACCCGCGCTTTCTCCCTCCCCTGCATCGAGGAGGAGGGATTTGAAGCGGACGACATCATCGCCAGCTACACCAAGGCGGCGCTGAAGGAGGGCTGGTCCGTCACCATCGTCTCTTCCGACAAGGATTTGATGCAGCTTATCGAACCCGGCGTCGATATGCTGGACACGATGAAAAATGTCCGGTCTGGGCCGGAAATCGTGCATGAGAAATTCGGCGTGCCGCCCGAAAGGCTGGGCGACGTGCTCGCGCTCATGGGCGATTCGGTGGACAATGTTCCGGGCGTGCCCGGCATCGGTCCCAAGACGGCGTCCAAGCTGATCCTGGAATATGGCGATCTGGAAAGCGTGCTGACCGCAGCGCCGCTTATGAAGAAATCGAAGATGCAGGAGAATCTGATCGCCCATGCCGGCATGGCGCGTCTCTCCCGGCAATTGGTGGAACTGCATTGCGAGGTGCCGCTGCCGCAGTCGCTGGACTCGCTGGTGCTGAACGGCATCCCTACCGGGCCGCTAAAGGCATTTCTTGAACATCATGGCTTCAATTCACTGCTCGCGCGGCTTGGCACCAGCGCTGCGCCCGCGGCCGTCGCGGCCGCCACAGCGCCTGAGGTGAAGGCGGAGCCGCAGGCCCCCCGGTTTGAATCCGCCCCTGCCATCGACCGCAGTCTCTATGAAACCGTGGTGACTGAAGCGGCGCTCGACCGCTGGATCGCTGCGGCGCATGAAGAAGGCGTGCTCGCCATCGATACGGAGACGGACAGCCTCGATTCCGTGTCGGCCAAGCTCTGCGGCATCTGCCTTGCGGTCGCGCCGGGACGCGCCTGCTACATTCCCGTCGGTCATCGCGGGGCAGACATGTTCAGCGATGCCCCGCAGCAGCTTGCCCAGGATCTGGTATTGGAGAAGCTAAGCCCGCTGCTCGCCGATGAAAGCGTGCTGAAGGTCGGGCAGAACCTCAAATATGACATCTGTATCCTTGCCGGTCTTGGCCTGGAGATAAGGCCCATCGACGATACGATCGTCATGAGCTTTGACCTGGATGCGGGCAAGAATGGCCATGGCATGGATGAGCTGGCGAAGCTCCATCTCAATCATGAATGCATCAGCTTCAGGTCGATCTGCGGGACGGGCAAGAGCCAGATCAGCTTTGCCGAGGTGCCGCTCGACAAGGCGACCGCCTATGCCGCCGAGGATGCGGACGTCACCTTCCGGCTGTGGCAGATCTTCAAGCATCGGCTGCCCCAGGAAGGGGCGACGCGCGTCTATGAGATGGTCGACCGTCCGCTGGTTTCCGTGATCGCGAAGATGGAGCGCACGGGCGTCAAGGTCGACCGCGAGCAGCTCTCCCGCCTGTCCGCTCAATTCTCGACTGCGATCGAGGCACTGGAGTGCGCGATCTTTGAGGATTGCGGCACGGAGTTCACCATCGGCAGCCCCAAGCAGTTGGGTGACGTGCTGTTCGAGAAAATGGGCCTGAAGGGCGGACGCAAGGGCAAGACTGGCGTCTATTCGACCGACGTGACCGAGCTTGAACGGTTGCAGAAGGACGGCGTACCCGTCGCGGCAAAGCTGCTTGAATGGCGGCAGATCACGAAATTGAAGAGCACCTATACCGACGCCTTGCAGCAGCAGGTCAATCAGAAGACGGGCCGCGTCCACACCAGCTACAGCCTGTCGGGGGCGCAGACGGGGCGGCTCAGCTCCACCGACCCCAATCTTCAGAACATCCCGATCCGGTCAGAGCTTGGACGGCAGATCCGTCATGCCTTTGTCGCGGAGCCGGGCAATGTGATGCTGGCGGCGGACTATAGCCAGATCGAATTGCGCCTTGCCGCCCATATGGCGGACGTTCCGGCGCTGAAGGATGCCTTTGCGCGGGGTGAGGATATTCACGCCGCCACCGCGCAGGAGCTGTTCGGCGAGGTCAATCGCGACACGCGCGCACGTGCAAAGACGATTAACTTCTCGATCCTCTACGGCATTTCCCGCTGGGGTCTGGCGGCGCGGCTGGAGATTGCGCCGGACGAGGCGCAGGACATGATCAATCGCTATTTCCAGCGCTTTCCCGGCATTTCCAACTATATCACTCACACGCTCGAAGAAGCGCGGGAGAGGGGCTTCACTACGACCCTGTTCGGCCGCAAGACCTGGTTCCCGCGGCTCAACGCCAAGAATCAGGCCGAACGCGCGGGCAGTGAGCGGGCGGCGATCAACGCACCCATCCAGGGCACCAGCGCCGACATCATCAAGCGCGCCATGGCGCGCATGGGCCCGGCGCTGGAGGCGGCCGGATTGCCGGAGGTGAAGATGCTTCTGCAGGTGCATGACGAACTGGTCTTCGAACTGCCGGAGGGGCAGGCGGAGGCGGCGAGTGCAGTCATCCGCTCCGTCATGGAAAGCTCGGCGGAGCCGGTGGTGAAATTGAGCGTGCCGTTGGGCGTGGAGATCGGCACCGGTCCAAGCTGGGGCGCGGCGCATTGATTTGCGGTGCTGCTGGCTAAGCCACTTTTGCTCCGCCCGGTTTCCGTCTTCACGGGAGCGCGACCCTGAATGCTGATTTTATTGGGGTCCAAACGAGTAGAGGGGATGACATGATCAAGATGATGTTCTGCTTGAAGCGCAAGGCCGATCTGACGGTGGAGGAGTTTTTGGAATATTGGCTGGAACGCCATGCCCCGCTGGTGCGCTCCTACGCCTCCGATCTCAATATCCGCCGCTACGTTCAGTCACATTCGCTCCCCGAGTCTATGGCGAAGGGAGGGCCGAGGGGATCGGAGGCGGTTCATTTCGATGGAGTTGCCGAACTGTGGTGGGACAATTGGGAAAGCTTCACCGAGCCGCATCAAACCGCGCAGGGCCGGGCGGCAGGCCTCGCCCTGCTGGAGGATGAGCGGAACTTCATCGATCTCGCCCATTCCCCGATTTTCTTTACACGCGAGCATGTGATCGTCGGCTGACGATTATTGGTTTTTGACGTCGTCGAGGAAAACCGAGCCGTCGTCCCTGCGCTAACTCAAGGCGCTGCCCACTGCCTTCCATTCGCCGCCACGCGCATTGGGGTTCCCGGCTGGCCGGGGAGGGGCGACAGTTCCATCCAATTCTGGAAGGGCAGCCCGTAATACAAATCGAACAGCTCCAGCTGCGCCCTGAAAGGCTTGCTGCTTTCGCTGTTC
>DATEFI010000121.1:0-3213 GCA_035280705.1 Rhizorhapis sp.
CATCCGGCTCCATAGCGGTTGAAAAAGCTGCCGATCATCATGTCCGCCTCGCGGGTGCCCCGGTGCCAGGCCCGGAACTGCAGGCGGCGCAGGCGAATGTCGTTTTCCATGGGCAAACTGGCCTTTCCATTCCTATCTCGCGTTCGTCCCGAGCGAAGTCGAGGGACCTCGCGCCAACGTCCCGCGACTTCGCTCGGGACGAACGGAAAGACAGCGGCCACTGAGAAGCGGCACAACAAAAATCGGCCGACGGGCGCTTTCAAGGCCAGCCGGCTTCGATATAAGACCTTTCCATAGTCATGCGACCCGATATTCTCAATCCGCTCTTTGCCGAAATCTCGGCGCTGAAAGGCGTGGGGCCTCAGCTCAGCAAGCCGCTTGAGCGCCTTGGCCTTGGCCGGGCGGTGGACGCTGCCTTTCACCTGCCGGTGAACTGGATCGACCGCAAGCGCGTCGGCGAACTCAATATGGCCGACGCAGGCCGTACTATCTCCATAGAACTGACGCCCATGGAGTACAGGGCGAGCGGCAGCGCCCGCGCCCCTTTTCGCGTTCACGCGACCGACGCGTATGGCAATTATGTCTCGCTCGTCTACTTCGGAAAAAATTCAGCATGGGCACGTAAGCTATTGCCTTTGGCTGAAAAGCGCTTCGTTTCCGGCAAGCTGGAGCAGTATGGCCAGGAACTGCAGATCATTCACCCGGACTATGTGCTTACACCTGAAGAGGCCAATGACGTGCCGGAGCGCGAGCCGGTCTATGCGCTATCCGAAGGGCTCAGCAACAACCGCATGCGCCATATCGCCGCCCAGGCGGTCGAGCGGGCGCCGGCGCTTCCCGAATGGATCGAGCCCAGCGTGCTCGCCCGCGAGGGCTGGCCCGCCTGGCGCGAAGCCCTGTGCGCCGCGCACAGCGAACCCGCCAACGCAAAGGCGCGGGAGCGTCTGGCCTATGATGAGATCTTTGCTGGCCAGCTCGCGCTGATGCTGGTTCGCGCCAGCGCCCGCAAGCGGAGGGGCATTCCGATTGAGGGTGATGGTCGCCTGCGCGCCATGGTCAAACTGCCTTTCTCTCCCACGGGCGCGCAACGCCGGGCCAATGCGGAGGTTGCGGGGGATATGGCGCAGGGCCAGCCGATGCTCCGCCTGCTGCAGGGTGATGTGGGCGCGGGGAAGACGCTGGTGGCCCTTATGGCGCTTTTGAATGCTGTCGAAGCAGGCGCGCAGGGTGCGATGCTGGCGCCCACCGAAATCCTGGCCCGCCAGCATTTCGCCACGCTCCAGCGCATGTTGGCGGGCGTCCCGGTCAACATCGCAATCCTTACCGGCCGGGAAAAGGGCAGGGTAAGGGAATCGACCCTGATGGGCCTTGCCGACGGGTCGATCGACATTCTGGTTGGCACCCACGCCATTTTTCAGGAGCAGGTCGGCTATAGAAACCTTGCTCTCGCGGTGATCGATGAACAGCATCGCTTCGGTGTCGCCCAGCGGATGATGCTGACGGCCAAGGCTGACCACACTCCGCACCTGCTCGCGATGACCGCGACGCCCATTCCGCGCACGTTGACCCTGACCTATTATGGCGAAATGGACGTTTCGCGTCTCGACGAGATGCCGCCTGGCCGCCAGCCGATCGAGACCCGCGTCCTTTCAGCAGAGCGCTTGCCGGAGATCGTGGATGCCCTTGGCCGCCATATGGCCGGGGGAGGGCAGGCCTATTGGGTTTGCCCCCTCGTCGAGGAAAGCGAAAAGACCGACCTGGCGGCGGCCGAACACCGCGCCGAAGCGCTACGGCTCCGTTTCGGCGGGAGCATTGGCCTTGTCCACGGCCGCATGAAGGGGCCGGAAAAGGATTCGGTCATGGAGCGTTTCCAGCGCGGCGATATCAAGGTGCTGGTGGCGACAACGGTGATTGAGGTGGGGGTGGACGTACCCAATGCCAGCCTGATGATCATCGAGGGCGCGGACCGCTTCGGTCTCGCCCAGCTCCACCAGTTGCGCGGCAGGGTGGGGCGCGGTGACAAGAAATCCGTGTGCCTCCTCATTCGCGGCAATGCGCTCAGCGAAACGGCCCGCGCGCGCCTTGCGTTGATGCGGGAAACCAATGACGGCTTCCGGATCGCAGAAGAGGATTTGCGATTGCGCGGCGCGGGCGAAATCCTCGGCACGCGCCAGTCCGGTGAAGCCCAGTTCCGTCTTGCAACGCCCGAACAGATCGAGGCCCTGGTTTCCACCGCCCGGGACGACGCCCGCCTGCTCGTCGATCGCAACGGCGGCCTTGGCAGCCCGCGCGGAGAGGCGGCGCGCATCTGCCTCTATCTCTTCGAGCGCGACGCAGCCGTGGGGTTGTTGCGGAGCGGGTGAGTGGTAGTCCCCTTTACCTCTCCCATGGGGAGAGGATATGGAGGCTTGGCTGCGTGCAGCCTAGCCGGAGTTGGTGAGGGGTTGTGCCCTATCAGTAACGCTGGAGCCCCTCACCCAACTGCGACTAGGACCGACTGCGCGGTCCAAGTCTCCGTATCCCTCTCCCACTGGAGAGGGGACAGAATTTCCATTCCAAATCAACGTTCGTTAGCGTAAACTTTGTTAAGTTGGCCTTTCCGTTTCGATGACGATGAGACCGCTGCCCAACGGGACTTCCGGTAGCTTTATCTCGTCCCCGCACCGGCGGGCGAAACATCATGGGGCCTTTTCGCGTTGCCTCCCCCATGACCCGATCTGACCTGACCATCGCCACGCCGGAAACGCCGCTTGGCGCTCTGGTCCTGATTGCCGCCGCCATTGCGGCCGCGCTTTTCCTTCATGTGCTTGCCTTCTGGCTCGTGCGGCGGCTGGTCCACCGCACCCGGAGGGAAGATGACGACATTGTCCTGTGCGCCCTGCAACAGCCAGTCCGCTGGCTGATGGTGCTGCTTGCGCTTGGTATCGTGGTCGAACCCCTGCCGCTGGGCGAGGCGCTTGAACGCTATTGGAGCGTTGGGTCGCGCATGGTGCTGGCGGCCCTGGTCGGCTGGCTGGCGATCGCCTTTACCGGCGCTCTCCGCCATATCGTCGAGCTTCGTAACGACATCAGCGTGGCCGACAATCTGCAGGCGCGCAGGCGGCGGACGAGGGTGGCCATCCTCCACCGAATCGCGCAGTTCCTGATCGGCTTCATCACCCTTTCGATGATACTGATCGCCATTCCTGGTGTCCGCACGATTGGCGTCACGCT
>DATEFI010000122.1:0-3345 GCA_035280705.1 Rhizorhapis sp.
GGTCCAGCCATTCCTTTATGCCGAAGCGCCCCGCCTGCTCTTCCCCTTCGCGCGCAGGGTGCTCGCCGATGCGATCCGCGATGGCGGTTTCCCGCCCCTGCTGCTGGAGCCGATCGATTTCGGCGCGCTCTATATGCAGCAGGCCCAGGCCGCAGCCCAGGCACAGCAGGACGGCACCGTCGGCCACGCCTGATTTTCGCGAGGCTCATTGGTCCATGTATTTCCACCTTTCCGTTCGGGCTGAGCCTGTCGAAGCCCCCTCCTTTCCGGAAGGAATGAGAGCCGTTCGACAGGCTCGGGGCGAAGGGATCGAGGGGGTGATGCCGTGAGCCTGCTCAGGGCCACAGGGACCATTGGCGGCCTGACGCTGATCAGCCGCATCCTTGGCATGGTCCGGGACATGCTGATGGCCCGCTTCGTGGGCGCGGGCTTTGCGTCGGACGCTTTCCTGATCGCCTGGAGATTGCCGAACCTCTTTCGCGCTCTTTTTGCCGAGGGCGCGTTTGCCGCCGTGTTCGTTCCGATGTTCAACCGGGCGATGGCGCAAGCGGACAAGGAGGTTCCTGGATCAGGAAAGGACGCTGCCGTCGCCTTTGCAGGGCAAGTCGTTTCGGTCCTTTTGCCCGTCCTGCTTATCTTCACGCTCATCATGATGGCGGCGACGGGCCCCGTGGTTTGGGCCATGACCGGCGGGTTTCCCGACGGAGGCCCTGCCAAGTTCGCGCTCGCCAAGCATCTGACGCAGATCACCTTCCCCTATCTCGCGCTGATCTCGCTGGTTTCGCTGCTCGGCGGCATATTGAATTCATTGAACCGCTTCTGGGTCAATGCGGCAGCGCCGATCCTGCTTAACATCTGCATGATCGTGGCCATCCTGTTCTTCAGGGGAGAGAGCCAGGTCGACACGGCGGAGACCCAAGCCATCGCGGTCACCGTATCGGGCCTCCTGCAACTGCTCTGGCTGATCTGGTCATGCCGCCAGGCCGGGGTCGTCCTTCGCCTCGGGTTGCCGCGCCTGTCCCCGGACGTCAAGAAGCTGCTGAAGCTCATCGGCCCCGCAGCGCTGGGCGCGGGCGCTATCCAGTTCAACCTGCTGATCTCCACATCCCTGGCGGCCCGCTTCCTGCCGCAGGGCGCGGTGTCCTATCTTTATTATGCCGACCGCCTGAACCAATTGCCCCTGGGCCTTATCGGCATTGGCGTGGGCACCGCCATGCTGCCCGCCCTCTCCCGCCAGATCGGGTCGGGCAATGAAACCGCGGCGGGCAATACGCAGAACCGGGCGATGGAACTGGCCCTTTTCCTCTCGCTCCCGGCGGCAGTCGCGCTGTTCGTGTCCGCCGTGCCGATCATCCGCGGCGTGTTGCAGCATGGCGCCTTCACCGCCGCCGATACGATCGGCAGCGCTGGGGCCCTTGCAGCCTTTGCCGTCGGCGTCCCTGCCTATGTGCTGATCAAGGTGCTGACGCCCGGCTTCTACGCCCGGCAGGACACGAAGACGCCTGTGCGGATTGCGGTATTTTCGATGCTCTTCAACCTTGCCGGCAACCTTATCCTCATCTGGCCCTTCGGCCATGTGGGCGTCGCGATCTCGACCGCCGTAGCTGCATGGATCAATGTCGCCATGCTGTACTGGACGCTGCACCGGCGGGAGCAATTGCAGATGGACGAACGCTTTCAGAGAAAGGCCGTGCGCATCATCTTCGCCAGCCTCGTCATGGCGGCGCTGCTCTGGCTGCTTAATCCCTGGCTTGATCCCTATATGGCCAGAAGCCTCTTGGAGCGAGTAGTCGCGCTTGGCCTGCTTTGCGGCCTCGGTGCCTTGACCTATGGGGTTGCGGCGCTGGCCCTTGGTGCTTACAGCGTCGCCGAACTCAAGTCTCAGATCTCCCGTCCCAGCACAGCGAGCCAATAACAATGCGTGTCCTTTCCGGCATCCAGCCGACCGGCAATCTTCATCTCGGCAATTATCTGGGGGCAATCCGCAACTGGGTGCGGATGCAGGATGAAATGGACGCGGACAGCCAGTGCTTCTTCTTCCTGGCGGACCTTCACAGCATCACCGTGCATGAAACGCGGGAGCAGCGCATCCGTAACGTCCGCGAAATGGCGGCGGCGCTGATCGCGTCGGGGATCGATCCCGAACGCTCCGTCCTTTTCAATCAGGCGCGTGTTCCCGCCCATTCGGAGCTCGCCTGGCTGCTCAGCGGCACGGCCCGCATGGGCTGGCTGAGCCGCATGACGCAGTTCAAGGACAAGGCCGGCAAGCACCGCGAAGGCGCAAGTGTCGGGCTGTTCGCCTATCCGGTGCTCCAGGCGGCTGACGTGCTGCTCTATCAGGCAACGCATGTGCCAGTGGGCGAGGACCAGAAACAGCATCTGGAACTGACGCGCGACATCGCGATCAAGTTCAATACCGACTTCGGCGTGGAGCTTTTCGCCCTGCCCGATCCGATCATTCCCAAGGAAACCGCGCGGATCATGTCCCTGCGCGATGGCAATGCGAAGATGTCCAAATCGGACCCGTCGGACATGAGCCGGATCAACCTGATCGACGATGACGACATGATCACGCAAAAGATCCGCAAGGCAAAAACCGACCCGGAGCCGCTGCCTGACAATGTGCAGGCGCTGGAGGACCGCCCTGAAGCCGCCAATCTGGTGGGCATCTATGCCGCGCTTACCGGCATGACCGCCGACGCTGTATGCCTTGAATTCGCAGGCAAGGGATTTGGAGCCTTCAAACCGGCCCTGGCCGACCTGCTGATCGCCGCTCTCCGGCCCATCCGCGAACGTTTTGAAGGGCTGAAGGCCGACAGCGCCGAACTGGATGCCATTTTGGAACGCGGAGCCGAAAAGGCCCGGGCGGCGGCCGCGCCCACCCTTGCGGGCGCTTATGATGCTTTGGGGCTGATGGCTTAGGCTCAATCGGATCGTAGGCCGTCGTCCCTGCGAAAGCGGGACCCCGCTTCCCCGCTTTCCTTCAGCAGCAATGGCAGCAGCACTGGGCCTCTGCCTCCCAGAGCCGCCCACCGCCACTCCGCCACGCCCCATCGCGATCTGTTCAATATTTGTTCAGTTGCCTTTTCCTATTCTGACGCCCACATTGGATTCAGGGCTTCGGCCTTGCAGGATTGAGCGTCATGAACTTGTTCAAAAAAATCACCTTGATAGCTGCGCCAGCGGCGGCGCTGCTTGCGCTTTCCGGCTGCGCCACGCCGTTCAAGGCTGACGTAGCGCGCTTTCAACAGATGCCCGCGCCGCAGGGTCAAAGATTCGCAGTGGTCGCGGACGACCAGGCATTGAGCGGCGGGTTGGAATTTTCCAGCTATGCCGATCTGGTCG
>DATEFI010000123.1:0-5331 GCA_035280705.1 Rhizorhapis sp.
ACCCACATGGATGCGGCGTAGAGCACGATGCCGATGGTCGCGCACCAGAAGTGCCAGTTCACCATCCGCAGGCTGTAGAGCCGCTCCCGTCCCCACAGGCGCGGGACCAGATAATAGAGCGCGGCAAAGGTGATCATGCCGTTCCACCCGAGCGCGCCCGAATGGACGTGGCCGATGGTCCAGTCCGTATAATGCGACAGGCTGTTCACCGCCTTGATCGACAGCATCGGCCCTTCGAAGGTCGACATGCCGTAGAAGGCGAGCGCCATCACCATCATGCGGATGATCGGATCGGTGCGGATCTTGTCCCAGGCGCCATTGAGCGTCATCAGGCCATTGATCATGCCGCCCCAACTCGGCATCCACAGCATGACCGAAAAGACCATGCCAAGCGTCTGGGCCCAGTCGGGCAGCGCTGTGTAGTGCAGGTGATGCGGGCCTGCCCAGATGTACATGAAGATGAGCGACCAGAAGTGGATGATGGAGAGGCGATAGCTGTAGACCGGCCGCTCCGCCTGCTTCGGCACGAAATAATACATCATCGCCAGGAAGCCGGCGGTCAGGAAGAAGCCGACGGCGTTATGGCCATACCACCACTGCGTCAGCGCATCCTGCACGCCCGCAAAGGCGCTGTAGCTCTTGCTGCCCAGAAGGCTGACCGGCATCGACAGATTGTTGACGATGTGCAGCATCGCAATCGTCAGGATGAACGCCAGGTAAAACCAGTTGGCGACATAGATATGCGGCTCGCTCCGGCGAACGATGGTGCCGGCGAAGACCGCAAGATAGGCGACCCACACGATGGTGAGCCACAGGTCCACATACCATTCGGGCTCGGCATATTCCCTGGCTTCGGTGATGCCAAGCAGATAGCCGGTCGCCGCCAGGACGATGAAAAGCTGGTAACCCCAGAAGACGAAGCGGGCGAGGCCGGGGAACGCCAGGCGCGCGCGGCAGGTGCGCTGGACGACATAGAAGCTGGTGGCGATCAGGGCGTTGCCGCCGAATGCAAAGATCACGGCCGAGGTATGCAACGGCCGCAGACGCCCGAAGCTGGTATATTCAAGCCCCAGATTCAGCACCGGAAAAGCAAGCTGAAGCGCGATGAACAACCCGGCCGCAAAGCCCGCTATGCCCCAGAAGACCGTGGCGATCACACCCCAGCGGATGGGATCGTCGTCATATTTCCCCTGGTCGGCGGGCACCCGCAAGAGGCCGCGGGCGATGGCGCCATAGTCGGCGCGGCTCATCGTCACCCACATGGCGATGAGCGCCGCAACCGCCATAATGCTCATGTGCACCGCAAAACCGCTGTCGGCGGCAAGGATCGCTGCCATCGCCGCAAGCAGAGCGGCTGCCAGCCAACCGCCTGATTTCATAACCAGATTTTCCATATACTTCCCCGCTTCGGCACGATGCCCGGTTCATCCGGCTGTTGCAGTGCAGCAGCAGCTTGCGCATTGACCCATGTCAAAAGCGGGCGGCGCCTGTCTTTAAGGGAAATTGCGTAATCGGCCGCTCCGGCAGGGCGACATGACAAAAAGGGCGGGCCGCGTACATGGAGCGGCCCGCCCGAATTGGGGGTCCGGAAATCGGCAGGCTAAAGTGATTTCGAGCCAGATGGAATCATCTGGCGGCTCGGAAATCACGGAGAACAAGGGAATATTGGACTGGTTCCGGTTCGATCAGAACCGGAACCAGTCTAGAAACGCATGCCTAGCCCGACGCCCGCGACGATGGGATCAAGATGCACGCGCACGCGCTGTACGCCTGCGGACGTAGTCGAGAGACGCGCGGTAGTGTCGATATCGATATATTTGATGTCCAAATTCACGAACATACGCTCATTCAGATCCACATCCACGCCCGCTTGAAGCGCCCAGCCGAAACTGTCGGACATATGGACTTTCGTAGGACCTGTTGCGCTCTCCAATGCGTCCGAAGCGTCTTCGGAATAGAACAGCGTGTAGTTGACCCCCGCGCCGACATAAGGACGCACCGGCCCTTCAGCGACCGGGTGGAACTGCGCCGTCAGCGTCGGCGGCAATACCCAGGTGGAAGCAAGCCGCCCGATCGCGCCCGTGGTGCCAGTCTTGCCGCTCGCGCTGTGCTTGGTGGTGGCGGCAATCAGCTCAAAGCCTATATGATCCGTGGCCATGTAGGTGACGTCCACTTCCGGCATCACGCTGTTGTTGACCTTTACCTTCTCCCCCGGAAAAGCCGGAAGCACGCTGCCGCTCTCTTCGTTGGGAGCGACCATGATGGCACGCAGGCGGACGAGGACATCGCCCTCCTTCGCCTGCGCCGTTATGGGAAGAACAGCAGCGGCTGCGGCTGCGGGCACAAGTAAAAGCTTCATCATTGTCTCCAACCCTGAATATCTGCCCGTTGGAGATGGAGCAGCATGGCAGCCCGTTCATTGATGCTGCGCAACAATTTGCTTGACCCAGGTCAATGAAAACAATGCTCCCGGAGAAGACTATTGGAGAATGTGGACCTATTATCCCGAACTTCTTGCAAGACCGGTTCCCCGCTACACCAGCTATCCCACCGCGGTCGAATTCAGCGACAAGGTGGGCGCAGCCGAGATGGAGCAGGAACTGGCGCGCGTTGATGCGGATGCCTCGCTTTCCCTCTATGTCCACATTCCCTATTGCCGCGAAATCTGCTGGTATTGCGGCTGCAACACAGGTGCTGCCAACCGGCAGAACCGGCTATCAGCCTATCTGGAAGCGCTGGAGCGGGAGATCGCGCTGGTGGCGGGAAAACTCGGCGGACGAGCTATCGTTCGTCACATCGCCTTTGGGGGCGGCAGCCCCAACGCCATCGCGCCTGTCGAATTCGTGCGGCTGCTTCAGCAGATCCTGCTTTGCTTCCGCCATCACGATCCCGAAATCGCGGTGGAGCTTGATCCCCGCATTCTGAACGAACAATGGATTTCCGTCCTTGGCGAAGCAGGGGTGCACCGTGTCAGCATGGGTGTGCAGACCTTTGCGCCGCATGTGCAGGCGGCCATCGGACGGGTGCAGCCCGCCACCATGATCGAAGGCGCCGTCGCCAGCCTTCGCTTGAAGGGCATCGCATCGATCAACTTCGACCTGATGTACGGACTGCCGGGGCAGGATATTGGCGACCTCGACGACACGCTGGAGCGCAGCATCGCGCTCGCGCCCGACCGGATCGCCCTTTTCGGCTACGCCCATGTGCCACAGCTGCTGCCGCGCCAGCGCCGGATCGATGCCACCCGCCTTCCCGGGCAGGCGGAGCGCTTCGCCATGGCGGCTCATGGTCATGACCGCCTGAACGCCGCCGGTTATGAAGCGGTCGGCTTCGATCATTTCGCCCTTCCGGAAGACGCGCTGGCGCAGGCGAAGCGGCAGAATGCGCTTCGCCGCAACTTCCAGGGGTTCACCGCAGACCAGCCGGAGGTCCTGATTGGCCTGGGCGCCACGGCGATCAGCAGCTTTTCCGGATCGATCATCCAGAATGAGAAAAATAGCGGACGTTACCGGATGCGCCTTTCCACGGGTAGGCTCCCCGCCGAACGCGGCGTCCTGCGGAGCGACACCGACCGCAGGCGCGGACAGGTGATAGAGGATATTCTCTGCCGGGGCGAGGCACGTATCACTACGGATATGCTGAGCAGCACCGTCTGCCTAGAACTGCGCCGGTTCGAGCAATATGAATTGGTGACCTTCAACGATGCGATACTGCGGCTTGCCCTTGACGCCCTTCCCTATGCAAGGAGTATCGCGGCGCTATTCGACGGCTACCGTCAGCCGGGCGCAAAGAGGTTCAGCCATGCCATCTAGCCGCCGTGGCAGCGCCGCCCTTGCGCTCGGAGCGGCAGTGGCGCTTGCCCTGCCGATGCCGGTTGCCGCGCAAGAAGCGCTCGTCGTCAGCCTGTGCGATGGAGGCACGATAGCCCTTCCGATTCGGCAAAAGGAAGAAAAGCACGATGGCCGCAAGGACTGTCGCGTCGCCTGCCATTCGGGAGACAGCCGCAAACGGCCAGCTCGCCTTCCAGTCTGAAGCCCTCCCAGCCTGCGTCACCATGGCAGCTACGACCGCGGAGAATATCATTCCTGCTCAGGCACTTCCGTTTTTTCGCCTCAATACTATTATAGTGCCATTCGCAAAACTATAATGAGGGTTGTCGAATGGCCTCAACGCCTGCTTATCGGATAGAGACCGACCCGCCGCGCAACCAACTGCGCCTGACATTCGCCGGTCACATGGACCTCACGCTTCTCGACGCTTTCGAAAGGGAGTTCGAGGCCGCGCTCGCGCGGATGGCGAAATGCAGGGGACGGCCGGGCAGCCATCTTGTATTGGTGGATCTGCGCCAGCAATATGTGCAGCCGCAGGATGTCGTGGCCCGGTTTCAGACGATCGTCAACCGCTTCAAGCCATCGCTGCGCCGGATCGCGGTAGTCATGTCCAGTTCCGTCCTTCACAAGATGCAGGCCCAACGCATCGGCGGAATGGAAAACCATGCCGTTTTCTACAGCGAGGAAGACGCCCTGAACTGGCTGCTTGGCGAAGAGGGCCAGACGGGCAAAGCGTCCTGACGCAGTCCGGATGGGACGCTACTCGCGCTTGATGGTCCTTGGATTGGCTGAGCTACCGCCAGCAGGCAAAGGCCACGCCGCAGCCCGTGCCGGCGGGCGTGCGCCGAATGGGTTCATATTCCGCCCATTCCAGGGATAGACCACCAGCGATCGCCGCCGTCATGATCCAGTTGAGAATCTCCGACGAACCGGAGTTGAGCGCACAGGGCGGAATGCTGCGGAGCAAATCTTCCTTGCCCGGCGAAAGGCCTTCGATCACCTGCCGGTCAAGCCGCTCGTCCACCACAAAGTGGCTCAGCCCCCCCGAAGCCACGACCGCCACCCGAAGATCGTCCGGCATCGCCTCGATCGAGGCGCGGATGGCCTTGCCCACATCATGCGCGCGCGCTGGCCGCAGGACATTGGGTGGAAAATAGGTATTGAGCAGGATCGGCAGCATGGGAATGGGATGGTCGCCATATAGCCGCTCTGCGACAAATCCGAAAGCGTGCCCAAAGCCAGCCACCGCAGGATCATCCACGCGGGCAGCCACCGCCACGTCCACATGCCGTTCGATCAAGCCCGCGATGAGCGCGCGGGCAAGGCGCGGGGCGGCAGGGAAATGATGGATATGATCCATCGCGTATCCCCGCGCCATGGTACGCATCCAGTCCGGCTTCTCCGCCCTGCCATATTCGTCGTTGGTGATGACTTCATCCCCATAATAGATCGACAAGGCGGGCATGTTCGCTGGCGAGAATAATTCCCCCTGATCGTCGCC
>DATEFI010000124.1:0-3283 GCA_035280705.1 Rhizorhapis sp.
ACACTGATACAGACAGGATTTGCTTGAAATGAATATCGACTTGATTCCGGTCGGAGACGATCCGCCCAACAGCCTCAATGTGATTATCGAGGTGCCGGTGGGCGGCGAACCCGTCAAATATGAATTCGACAAGAAATCCGGCGCGCTGTTTGTTGACCGCATCCTGCACACGCCAATGCGCTACCCCGCCAATTATGGTTTTGTGCCGCACACCCTCTCGCCCGACGGCGATCCGCTGGACGCGCTGGTGGTGGCTCGCTCCCCCTTCGTGCCGGGCTGCGTCGTCCGCGTCCGGCCCATCGCCGTGCTGAAGCTGGAGGATGAAGCGGGCGGTGATGAAAAGCTGCTGACGGTGCCCGTCGACGGCACCTTCCCCTATTACAGCAAGGTCGGCGAAAAGGACGACCTTCCCGAAATCGTGATGCAACAGATCGAGCACTTCTTCACCCATTATAAGGATTTGGAGTCCGAAAAATGGGTGCGGATCGGCACTTGGGGCGACGCCGATGAAGCGCGCCGGATCGTGCTGGAATCCATTGAGGCCGCCAGGCAGGCAAAGGCCGCGGCTTGAGATAACGGGCCCCCTCCTCATCATGGGGAGGGGCCTTGTTACAGCGACATGGTCTTGATCTGCACCATTGGGTCGAGCGAAGTCGAGACGTTTGCGCCAAGCGGGACGTCCCTCGACTTCAGCGACAGCTCAGGTTTATCCCGGGCGCCTGCCTTGCAGGCAGTCGAGGGGCTCGGGACGAACGGCGCATTCTGATTTTACGCAAGGCGCTGTAATTCATAAAAATTCCGGTCGCCCCTGCGAAGGCAGAGGCACCGCTGCCTTATGGCGGCGGCGTTGAAGAAAAGCGGGGTCCCTGCCTTCGCAGGGACGACGGCGGCGTCGGGAATGTTTCCTTATTTTCCGAGGCGCTTGGCCATCAACTGCTTCAGGTCCGCCTCTGGCCGGGCGCCATAGTGGGAAATGACTTCCGCCGCCGCGACGGCGCCCATCGACAGGCTCTCTTGAACCGTCTGGCCGCTCAGATAGCCGGCGAGGAAACCTGCGGCAAAGAGGTCCCCTGCCCCGGTGGTATCCACGACCTGCGGCACCGGTTCGGCGGCGACTTCATAGCGCATGCCCCGCTGGATCGCGATGGCGCCCTTTTCGCTCCGCGTCACGATCAGCGTTCCCACCTTTCCGGCGGTGACGGCGACCGCCGCCTCGAAATCGTCGGTTTCATTGAGCGACTTGATCTCCCCTTCATTGGCGAAGAGAATATCGATCTTGCCATTGTCGATCAGCGCCAGGAAATCGTCGCGGTGGCGGGCGATACAGAAATTGTCCGACAGGGTGAAGGCTACTTCCCGCCCGGCATTGCGCGCCATGTCGATCGCGGACCGCATCGCCTTGCGCGGCTCTTCGGGATCCCAGAGATAGCCTTCAAGATAAAGCACCCGTGCCGAAGCGATCAGTTGCGGATCCAGCGCCGAGGCCGGAAGAAATTGCGACGCGCCCAGGAAGGTGTTCATCGTACGCTGCGCATCCGGCGTCACCAGGATCAGGCAGCGGGCCGTCGGCACTCCGCCATTGCTGGCGGGCGTCCCATAATGGATGCCGAGCGCCCGGATGTCGTGCGCAAAGACGCCGCCGAGCTGGTCATCGCATACCTGCCCGATGAAGCCGCATTTCATTCCCAGCGCCGCCATACCGGCCAGCGTGTTGGCGGCCGAGCCCCCGCTCACCTCCAGCCCTGGTCCCATCTCGCCATAGATGAGCTCTGCCGTTTCGGCGTCGACCAGCTGCATCGCGCCCTTGTTCAAGGCATGGCTGGCGAGAAAGGCGTCATCGGACTGGGCGATGACATCGACAATTGCATTGCCGATACCGACAATATCCAGAGTGGCTTGGGTCACGGAAACTCCTGTTCTCTTCGATCCATGTTCATCGTTCATTTCGACGACGCCTTATCGATTGTTCTTACTATTCCGGGCAATAGCGAATTGACCGGCATGCGCCCTTACGCGATGAAAGCGCAATGACTATCCCTCGCTTACTTGCTCCGCTGCCTGCATTGCTGCTCGCCCTGTCCGCCTGCGTCTCAGCCCCCGCCGCCCGGGCCCCGACCACCGCCTCCGCGCCAGGCCGCAGCGCCGCCTTCTATGGCAAGGCACCGGAGGGCTTGGCCGGTGCCGATGCGCGCAAGCTGGTGGCGCTGTTCGGCGAGCCTCGTCTTGACGTACGGGAAAGCAGCGTTCGCAAGCTGCAGTTCACCAATGGCCGCTGCGTGCTCGATGCCTATCTTTATGCGCCGGGCAGAAGGAGGGAAGCCGTCGTGGCCCACATCGACACGCGCCTCGCATCGGGCGCGGACGTCGACCAGTCGAGTTGCATCCAGTCACTGAAGGGCAAGTGACCTTACAGGCCCCCTGCCACCCCGTCGTTCCCGCGAAGGCAGGAACCCCTCTGCCCTTCCGCTGATTTCCCGTGAGAAGCTGGTCCCTGCCTGCGCAGGACGACGGCATAGGTGCTTATTCGGCCACCCGCATCTTGACGATCTTACCGGGATTTGCGGGCGGCTCACCCTTGGGCAGGGCATCCACATGCTCCATGCCCTCGGTCACCTCGCCCCACACCGTATACTGCCGATCGAGGAAGGTCGCATCGTCGAAGCAGATGAAGAACTGGCTGTTGGCGCTGTTGGGATTGGCCGAGCGCGCCATTGAGCAGACGCCCCGCACATGCGGCTCGCTGTTGAATTCGGCGGGCAGGTTGGGACGCTGCGAACCGCCCATGCCGGTGCCGGTCGGATCACCGCCCTGCGCCATGAAGCCAGGGATCACCCGGTGGAACACGACGCCGTCATAAAAGCCTTCATTGGCGAGCGCGCTGATCTGTTCGACATGCTTGGGCGCAAGGTCGGGGCGGAGCTTGATGACGACATCGCCGCTTTCCAGGGTCATGATGAGGGTATCGCCGGCCATGATCGTCTCCTAACGCAGAGTCTAAGAAATGGAGTTGCCCGCCGATATAAAGCCTGCCCGCCCCGATGGAAGCCCCCAATCACCAGAAAGCCAGGATTTGATTGAACAAAGCCCGCCCATTGCAATTATATGTTGCCTGGGCGAAAGGGAGCGTACCTCAAGGGCGCAAAAACAAGGAGGCGGCGATGAGCGATACCGATGTCACGCAGCCGCTGCCCGAAGAGGAGCTGCCCCCCGAAACCCGTCTGGACGAGGACGACCGGCTGAAGCCGGAATTCGTCTCCTCGGTCCTAGATCATGTGGAGGAAGG
>DATEFI010000125.1:0-3321 GCA_035280705.1 Rhizorhapis sp.
AACCGCCCAAGCGCGAAGCCGGCGTCAAGGTCGCTGATGTGGATGAACTGATCGGCAAGCTCAAGGCTTTGGGAGTGGCATGATGAAGACGCTGGTTTGGGTTGAACATGACAATGCGTCGCTGAAGGACGCAACGCTCGCTACCGTCACTGCCGCCGGCAAGCTGGGCGAAGTACATCTGCTGGTCGCTGGCAAGGGCTGCGGCGGCGTGGCCGAGCAAGCGGCGAAGATCGCTGGCGTTGCCAAGGTCCACGTCGCGGACGACGCAGCGCTTGAGCATGCGCTGGCCGAGAATGTCGCACCGCTGATCGTCGAACTGATGGGCAGCCATGACGCTTTTGTCGCGCCTGCGACCACGACTGGCAAGAATATTGCTCCGCGCGTCGCTGCGCTGCTCGACGTCATGCAGATCAGCGACATCCTTTCGGTCGAGAGCGAAGACACCTTCACCCGCCCGATCTATGCGGGCAACGCCATCGCGACCGTCAAGTCGTCGGACGCCAAGAAGGTGATCACCGTTCGCGGCACTGCCTTTGACAAGGCGGCGGCGGAAGGCGGATCGGCCGCGATCGAGCAGGTCTCGTCTACGGGCGACAAGGGCCTCTCCAGCTTTGTCGGCGCCGAAATCGCCAAGAGCGAGCGCCCGGAACTCACCTCCGCAAAGGTCATCGTGTCGGGCGGGCGGGCGCTGAAGGACAGCGAAACCTTCGAGCAATTTATCATCCCCCTCGCCGACAAGCTGGGCGCGGCAGTCGGCGCCTCCCGCGCGGCCGTCGACGCGGGCTATGTGCCCAATGATTATCAGGTGGGCCAGACCGGGAAGATCGTGGCGCCGGAAGTCTATATCGCGGTCGGCATCTCCGGCGCGATCCAGCACCTTGCCGGCATGAAGGATTCAAAGACGATCATCGCCATCAACAAGGACGAGGAGGCCCCCATCTTCCAGGTGGCGGACATCGGCCTTGTCGGCGATCTTTTCAAGATCTTGCCGGAGCTGACTGAAAAGCTCTGAGCTTTCGTCAGGCATGAATGGAAAAGCCCCGGTGAGAGCCGGGGCTTTTTTGTGGGCTGTGACGTATGACGGAAAACGGGAATTTCGCAACGAACCTCCGCACGGGGAGGATTTCAACGTGCGCTTCCCTCAAAAAAAACCGCTCAATCTTCCCGCTCATATCTGAGCCGCGCGCCATTTCTCAGCATCTCGACATAGCCCTCGCCCGGCTCCAGCGGCAGATCCCGGAAGTCGGCCACCCCCATATCATTCGCCTCGAGCAGGAAGCGCAGCCTGTTCGCACGTCTCATATCCACCCGAAATTCAGGCGACTGCACGCCATGTATCGGAATGGAGAGAGCCACCGCGGACGGCTCCCGGCCCGCCGGAATATCGAGATGCCATCCGTCCTGCTGCGTATAGCCTTCGGCCACGCCCTGGTCACTGAAACGCACCTGAACATCGACTCCGGCGATCCCCTGGTCATCGGCGTTCGTCACCTCCACTGATAGCTGCTCCTGCTCCTTACTCGACATGGCTTCCTTCAAGACGAAGCGGGGCGGCACTGGCGTAGGCCGGGTGGTCAGCAAAAGCCGTTCACCATCCCGCCGCCATATTCCCTCAGCCATTTCATCCAGAGCGCCATAGATCAGATAATAGCGGAACTTGCCGTCGGCCGTCAGTTCGAGGCCAGAAGCGGCATCCTGCAGGCCGGTCAGCCGATAGCGGCCTGCCTCCCCCTCTGCCGCCACAGGAGTTTCCAGCGCGAATATGGCGGTGAGCATCAGAAGCAGACGCGGGATCATCCCTCCCTTTTGCGCCGGGCCGAGGCGCGACGCCAGCCTGTAAATGGCCAAGTGTGACTTCCGGCGCGACCATGCTATGCCCCCGTCATGCAGCTACGCTATCTGGAATATTTCGTGACCCTTGCCCGGGAGCGCCATTTCGCGCGCGCGGCCGAAATATGTCATGTCGCCCAGCCCACCCTGTCGGCGGGTCTTTCCACGCTGGAGGAAACGCTGGGGCAGCGTCTCGTCATCCGCGACCGCCGCTTCATCGATCTCAGCCCGGAAGGCTATGCCATTCTTCCCTTTGCCCAGCAGATGCTGGCGGACCATCAGGCAATGCGCGCCGCCCTCAACAGCGATGCCGGACCGTTGCGAGGCACATTGCGGCTGGGGGCCATCCCGGCCGCGATGCCCTCGGTGGGATTTCTGGTGAAGGCCCTGACGGCTGCGCATGGCGGGCTTCAGGTGAGCGTCCGTTCCATGACCTCGCGAGAGATCGAACAGGCTCTGGTGGCCCGCGATCTGGACGCCGGGATAACCTACCTCTCCAGCGAGCCGCCTGCCCAGGTACGCAGCGTCCCCCTTTATTCCGAACATTTCGTCTTCGCTACCCGAAGCGGCACTCCGCTGGCCGAGCGCAGCTCGATCACGCTGGCTGAGGCGGCCGGGGCACGGCTCTGCCTGCTGCATGAAGGGATGCAGAACCGCCGGATACTGAACGCAGGCTTTTCCGAACGCGGTCTTTCCCTGGAGCCGGTGGCGACTGCCGACAGCTATGTGGCGCTTTTGTCCATGGTGGCCAATGGCGACCTCAACGCCATCATCACTGACAGCCACAGCGCCATGCTGGCGGGCCATCCGGGTCTGCGGCTAATTCCTTTTTCCGACCAGTTGCCTCCAAATCAGGTGGGTTTGGTCATCATAGATCGCGAACCGCTATCGCCCCTTGCCCGCGCCGCCTTTGCGGTTGCGGGCAAACTCGATCTCCCGTCGCCCCTGCGGGTTTTTGATAGATAGGAATAATCACGAAAACCCTATGTCTATTTGACATCTGCTATCATTAGTCGGAACGCAGGAATATGCGCGACGTCAAAGAAGATAGCGAAATTGCGGCCATTATCGCCCGCCACGCCGGACGCGAAGGGCCGCTGCTTCCCCTTTTGCACGATGTTCAGGATGCATTCGGCCATATCAGTGAGGCAGCCAAGCGGCAGGTCGCGCTTGCGCTCAATCTGTCTCGTGCCGAGGTGCATGGGGTGGTGAGCTTCTACCATGACTTCAAAAATGCGCCTGAACACCTGCCCGTGATCAAGCTTTGCCGCGCCGAGGCGTGCCAGGCGCGGGGCAGCGAGGCGCTTGCACCCAGAATCGAGGAGATGGCGAAAGGCAGGGCCAGGATTGAGACCGTCTATTGTCTTGGCCTTTGCTCCGTCGGCCCCAACGCCATGGCGGGCGAGAATGTATATGCCCATCTGGATGAAGCGGCAGCGCGGGACCTTGTCGCGGAGGTGGGCGCATGAAAATCTATATCTCCGATGACGC
>DATEFI010000126.1:0-2384 GCA_035280705.1 Rhizorhapis sp.
AAGGCGGTCAAACAGCCCTTTTTCCCTCGTCATTCCCGCGAAAGCGGGAATCCATCCATGCGTTTGGCTTGAGGTCTGAATGTCGGACGAGCCTGGTCCCCGCTTTCGCAGAGATGACGTTTTTTATTTTGTTGGATCCACGCTGATCACCCAGGAATCAGCAACTCCAGATACCGCTCCGCCGACCGCTTGGTGGTGAATTGCTCCAGCCAGGATTTGGGCGCAGGCTCCGGCCGTTGGCGCAGGCTCGCCAGCATTGCATCGGCCAGCCGCCGGGCATCGCCTACCGGGACCAGCGTGCCATATTCTCCCGCGTTCAGCACTTCGGTCGGGCCAAAGGGGCAGTCGGTCGAGACCACCGGCGTTCCCAATGCAATCGCCTCCACCAGCACATTGGATAGCCCTTCGCAGATCGACGAAGCGGCCAGCAACGCGGCCTTTGCCGTATAAGCATGAGGGTTCGGCACGAAATGCCGAAGCTGCACGCAATCGGAGAGGTCCAGCGACGCCACCAGCTCCTCCAGCATCTCCCGCTCAGATCCATCGCCGAAGATCACCAGCCGGCAGGCTATCTCCTCTTGCACCAGTGCAAAAGCGCGCAGCAGGAGCGCGAAATTCTTTTCTGGCTCCAGCCGCCCAAGGCCGATGACCACCGGCACGTTGCTGTCTGTGAACCAGGGATCGTCCACCGCCTGCTGCGACTGTTCGAAAAGCCCCCCGTTCACGATCGGATTGTAGATGCACCGCACCCGTCCCCGTTCGATCCCGATCGCGTCCGCAAGGTCGCCGGCAGTACCATTGGACACTGCCACGACCGCATCGGCATGGGGATAGAAAAGCCGCGCGAACAGCAGGAACCATCGTCGCGCCTGCCATGGGGAGGCAAGCTGCCGGTTGATGGTAGGCGTATTATGCTCCGTCACCACCAGGCGCATATCAACGCCGGACAGCCGCCGTGCGATAATTGCGAAGACATTGGGAAAGAAACCCGCGCAAAGAAGCGACTTTGGCCGCTCCTGCTTCAGGAAATGGTAGAGCTTGGTGAGCCGCGCCCAGGGGCTGCGCGCGCCAAGCACCACATAGCGCACCTGCTCGGGGAACCGGCTGCGATAGGGCGAATAGATATTGTCGAAATCGACCGCCAGCGCGACGCTGCGTCCCCCGGCCAGGAACTCCTCGACCAGGTTCAGCATCACCTGATCCGTCCCGCCATTATAGAGGGCCCTTACATAGACGACCACATCGGTCCGCTTTCCTGCACTCATGGCGGCCTCAGGCGCAGTCGATGACGGCTTCGGCGACGCGGTCCACGTCCCCATCCGTCAGATTGGAATGCAGCGGCAGGCGAAGCAGGCAGGCCGTGAAACGGTCGCTGTTGGGCAGCATCCTGCCGTCATGGCGGCTATGGAAGAACTGGCTGCGATGCAGGCCGGCATAATGGGTGGCGGTCTGGATGCCGCGGCCCTTCAGTGCCTCGATGAGGTCCGACCGATGTTCGGCGCTGCGGCAGACGAGGTAGAAGGCATGGCCATTGCCGCAACATTCCGCAGGGATATCCGGCACGGCTATGTCGCGTTCCTCCATCGAGCTGCGCAGCCAAGCCATATAGCGGCGGAAGATCGCGCGCCGCCGGGCCTGCACATCCTTCACCGTCTCTAGCTGCGCCCACAGGAAGGCGGCGTTAAGCTCCGAAGGCAGGAAGGAAGACCCGATGTCCACCCAGCCATAGCGGTCGATCTCGCCGCGGATGAAGGCTGAACGATTGGTTCCCTTTTCCCGGATGATCTCTGCCCGATGTGCATATTCGGCCTCGTTGACGACGATCATCCCGCCTTCGCCGCAATTGATGTTCTTCGTCTCATGAAAGGAGAAGGCGGCAAAGGTGCCGAAGCTGCCCGCCGGCCTGCCCCTGTAGGTGGCGTCAAGCGCCTGCGCCGCATCCTCGATCAGCATCACGCCTGCATGCGCGGCGATGTCCCGCAGCCGGTCCATTTCGCACAATATGCCTGCATAATGCACGGCCACGATTGCGCGCGTGCGGGGACCGATCAGCGCTTCCACCTGTTCCGGGTCGATATTGGGATTGTTGGGCAGACTGTCGGCGAAGACCAGCTTCGCCCCCCGCAGGGCAAAGGCATTGGCCGAGGAAACGAAAGTATAGGCGGGCACGATCACCTCATCGCCCGGGCGTATGTCGGCAAGGATGCCGCTCATCTCCAGCGCGTCGGTGCAGGACGTCGTCAGCAGCACCTTGCCATAGCCGTAGCATTCCTCGAAAAATCGCTGGCAGCGTTTGGTATAGGGGCCGTCACCCGCCAGCTTCCTGCTATGGATGGCGGCCGCGATATGGCCCTGTTCGCCGCCGGAGATATTGGGTTCGTTGA
>DATEFI010000127.1:0-3165 GCA_035280705.1 Rhizorhapis sp.
TCCCTGCGCAGGCAGGGACCCCGCTATTTCTCAAAACCCTGTCAAGAAAAGCTGGGTCCCTGCCCGCGCAGGGACGACGGAGAGGAGTCAGCCGAAGGTCTTGTGGACCCTATAATCTCCCTAAGATGCGCCAGCAGAGCATCCCCATTGGCCTGCCAGGTAAAGCGGAGGGCACTTGCTCTTGCCGCGGATGGATCGGGAGGATCGCGGAGCAACTGGCTTATGGCATCAGCGATCGCTTTGGGCTCTCGCGCGACGATCCGGCCCGCCGCCGGACGATCCACCAACTCTTTTGCCCCGCCAGCGTCGCTGATGACGATGGACGTGCCACAGGCGAGCGCTTCTACCCAGGCATTGGCGAGCCCTTCGGAAGATGAGGGCAGCGCCATCACGTCCGCCGCCGCCAGAAGCTGCGGCAACTCTTCATGCGGAACGCTGCCAAGAAAACGGACGCGGCCGGCTACGTTCAACTGATGAGCCAGCTGCTCACAGCCTTTCCGCGCAGGACCCTCTCCCGCCAGCAGCAGTGTGACGGTGGGCAGCGATGGGAGGGCGCGGATCAGCAGGTCCTGCCCCTTTCGCGGGATGAGGGCGCCCACGCTGATGACCACATCAGCGGAAAGGCCCAGCGCCGCCTTTGCCGCCACTCTGTCCGGCGCGGGAACGAAGCGGTCAAGATCGACACCCGTATAGTGCACCTTGATCTTCGCGCCATCCATGCCGAGGGCGATCATGTCATTGCGGAGCGCCTGCGAAACGGCGAGCAGGCCCGACGCGGCAGCGGCGGCGGCGCGGATCATGGGGGCAGTGGATCGCTTGCGCGCCCAATGGTGGACGTCCGCTCCGCGCGCCTTGATGGAAAAGGGAATGGAAAGGGCGTGCGCCAGCATCATGGCTGCGGGACCATCGGGAAAAAAGAAGCTGGCGTCGATCACGTCAAAGGGCCGCGCCTCATGGAGGCTGCGGACCAATGGCAGGACCGACCGGGCAATGCTGCCCGGATGAAAACGGCCGCCAATGACTGGGATGATCGGGAAGCGGGGGCGGTAAAGCTGCAGCCCCCGCCACTCTTCCTGCAGGGGAAGTCTTGCCAGCGGCGCGTAGCGGCCAAGAGCCGAAAGCGGCGCGGGCGGAAGGCCGAGGGGTGCCACAACGGTCAGGTCGACCTCTGGCCAGCTCGCCAGTTCACGGGTCTGACGCTCCACGAAAATGCCGAAATTTGGCCGGCTAGCGTCCGGGAACAATGTCGAAAGGGTAAGGACCCGCAGAGCTAGAGCCCCCGCACCAGCTTAATGGCGACGCCCATCCAGGCGGGGTCTGTGATCACCTGCTGCCTCATCCCGCCGCCAAGGGGCACCACATGGAGCTTGCTGTCCTCGCGGCCGACCAGGCGGCCGAACAGGAATCGTCCGGCCGGGCGGGGAAGCAGGACATCGCGGTTAAGTGCATTTGCAAAGGCTTCGGGCTGGATGCGTTCGCACCAGATTTCGTCGCCGCTGCGATAATCGCCAATGCCGCTCGTCACGCGAACCGCAATAAGGCCGGGAGAGGGAAGCGGCGGGATCACCTCGGCCGCCTTGGTCGGAGCATGAGCGCCCTTTTGCCCCAGCAGGGCGGAAACGGGTATGGTCTTCTGGTCGGGAAGACGGACGAGATCGGCCGATTGCACACCCAGGGCGTCGGCAATGCGGTTGAGCCAACCGACCGACACGGTGCGGGTGCCCGTTTCGAGTCGCCCAATGGTCTGGGCCGTGGTCGGGGGATCGCATCGCTGCGCCACATCCTCCAGCGTCAGGCCCTTCGCCTTGCGGATTTCGCGGATGCAAGTGATCATGTCGCGCTCCAAATAACCAATTTGGTTTTAGTCTTTCCTACATATTTGCCGTTGTGGCAAGTGCGTTGTGCGACCCATTGGAGGAAACGGCATGACGCAAATGATCCAGGCACCCGAACGGACGTCTCAATATGTGGAGCAGATATTGAAGGACGGTGACGGCATCGCCCGCAAGGTGATGGTGCACCTCGGCGAATCCCCGCTCGTCTGGCTGCGTTCGCGCAAGCTTCTGACCGACAGGCAGTTCCTCGCCGGAGAGACGCTGAGGCGGGATTGGGAGATGGCGGGCCTTGGTCCCCGCGTCACCATGCGCTGGGACGCATCGCTGCCCTCGGGCGGCCGCAGGGGAGAGCAGGGCGTACCCGATCCCACCGTGGCGCAGCTATCGGCGCGGGAGCGGTTTCATCGCGCGCTTCGGGATGCAGGGCCAGGGCTTTCCGATATCCTGTGGCGCGTGGTTTGCGCCGGAGAAGGCATCGGCCATGCCGAAAAGGCGCTGCAATGGCCCAGCAGGGCAGGCAAGCTGGTGCTGACGCTGGCACTGGACCGGGTTGCGGGGTTTTACAGGATCAGGTGAAGGGGAGAGAAGTGTAGCGTGCCGTGGCCGCGAGCTTGTCGAAGAGCTTGCTCCCTTTAAAAAGGGGCTTCGACAGGCTCAGCCCGAACGGGGCAAAGATCCAACTTTCACAGGATTGCAAGGCTATCGAACCCCCAATGCGCTGCCCGCCACATAATGGGGCATTTTCGCCTGTCCGCTCGGATTGACGCCTTGCAGGAAGATGCAGAGGATAGCCCCTACAGCAATGGCGACGCCATAGGGAATGGGGCCGCGCCGGTCGAAGATCGCCCATTCGAGCCTGTCCCTCATGCCTGCAGGAACGGTGCGCCGCAAGAGCGCCAGGATCACCGTCAGCGCAGCGCCGGACAAGGTGACGTAAAAAACCAGCGGCACGATGCCGGAAAAGTCGAACCAGAGGGCAATGGCGGCAAACAGTTTCACATCGCCGCCCCCCAGCCATTGCATGGCGAAGAGGGCAAGCCCCACGACCAGGATTATCAGGAAGTTGACGCCGTTCATCCAGATATCGGCTTCGGGTCCCGCCACCGCCACCCAGACGGGAAAGAGCAGCACGACCAATATTGGAAAGATGTTGGCTATGGTCAGCTTTGCAATGTCCTGACAGGCGGCAACCGTAAGCAGGGCCGAGAGCAGATATAATATGATTTGCGACACCATGCTCATTCTCCGGTAATCGCGGAGAGGTTGGCGCTCGCCCGCTGATTGAAGCTGTCGCTCGCATGCAGCGAGCGGCTGAAATAGGCATTTGCCT
>DATEFI010000128.1:0-4152 GCA_035280705.1 Rhizorhapis sp.
GAAGGCTTCTGCCATCGATCCCGCAATCATCAGGTTTGCAGACCCCGATTGCGGACGTTGCTACACACGCGGGCATATCGCCAGAATGGCATGGCTCGCAGAGATGATCGTCCAAGGCTTTTGGGAAGGAGCGGTCGAGGCTGCCTATCGTAAGTGGGGATGGGTAGGAGGTGCGGTAGCTTTGCTCGGCCCGTTTGTTGTGGGCGGATTGTTACTATGGATTTTCTTTGGCTGAATCCGTTCCGCTGACGCCAACCTTGCTGACACTCAAATCCTCAGAACGGGACCTTAAGAGCTGCCGTTCGTCAGACTGATCATCGTCCCATAACGCCCGGCGGATACGGCGCGAATTAGGAGCAATAGGACGCGCTGTGGTCAATGCGCTGTTTGGAATAAAATACTCGCCCTGGCCTGACCCGATGAGGGGAATGTGCTGGCATTTTCGGGAAAGATTGATGGCCTATTCGAAATCGGGGTCGCAATCGGTCGCCGCTATTTGCGTTCCGAAAAGAAATCCGCCGAGAATTGCCAGAGCCTCAAGCACCCCAAAGCCCTGAGTGAAGCTGGCACCTTCACCTATGCAAACTGCATTGCTGTTGGCGGCGTTCGCCGGAACCGAGAGCGCTACTGACGAAGCAACTGCCAAAGAGAGGAAAATCCTTTTCATGTACGCCTCCTCGATTCCGCGAATCCATCCTAATACTACTCCCTCCAAAGCTCTGGCGCCATAACCAAGCTGCATGAATAGCATGCGGTGATGTGGCGAAGCGTTCTCAATCTTTGGCTATGTTGGCCGAGCTGACACATGGGCCGATACCGTCCCCTCGATACACCGACGAAAGCCGCCGACATAGCTGTCGTTCGGCGGGATGGATGGGTCTGTCGAAAGCTGCCGCAGATTTAGGTTTGGAGCCTTCACCTCATCGCAGGCAAAGCTTGGCGGCTCCAATGACCGCCGCGCCGCTAAACGCCAGCCTCTGGCTTGTGGCGCCTCAAAGCCGCCTCAAGCATAGCTGCCAGCTGGCTAACTTCGTCCTGTTCGAGCTCCCTGCGGAGCATCACCAGTCGCCAGTACAGCGATCCCAGCAGCAGATCGTACGCCAAACTGACATTGAGATCCTCGGGAATTTCGCCGCGAGAGGCGGCGCGACTCAGAAGCCCCCGCACGGGTTCGTTTTTCAGCGGCTGAACGGTCTCGCGGATCAGCTTGGCGAAAATGGAGTTGGTCGCGAGTTCTCCGTAGAGATGCGCGGCGATCCGGGCGGTCGTGGGCTCGCTGAAGACTTCCGCAACGGACGCGACATAGGCTTCCAGGTCCCCACGTAGCGACCCCGTATCCCGCGCTTTCGCATAATCGACCCCTGCGCCCTGCAGCAACCATATGAGCATGGCCTCCTTTGAGGGCCAGCGACGGTACAGGGCGGCCTTTCCAACCCCCGCGCGGCGCGCGACGTTTTCGATCGAAAACCGGGCGAATCCCTGCTCCGCCAACTCCTCGCGAGCGGCGCGGATGATGGCTTCCGACACGGCGCGTTGGAGGGGGCCTCCCGAGCGATTGCTGACTTTTTCGAGAATCTGGTTCATGCGGCGGACTATATCAGATGGAACGATTGCGTTCCATCTTGAAAAGGTTTAAATGGGACGGAACGGAGTCGTTCCGTCTTGCGGAGCGCAAGGTCCTAACGACGCAGAGCGCAGACTCAATCTCACCTTGAAAGGCCACGCCGATGACAGACCAACTGAAAGACGACGACCGCCGTGCGCGGGCGCACAAGATAGTGGACCGTCTGAACGAAGCCTTGTTGGCACACGACATGATGGCTTTCGCCGACCAATGGGCGCCGGACGGGCGGATGGATTTCCCGTTCGCGCCGCCGGGCTGGCCGACGCTGCGCAGTCGTGAACAGGTGCGGGAGTATCTCCGCCCGTTTACGCACTCGGTCGACATTCGCGAAATTCGCCACCAGACCCGGCATGAAACGGCGGATCCGGATATCCTCATCCTGGAGTGGGGAGTCGAGGGAGTCGCCTTGGCCACCGGGCGTCCGTACACCGTCGATTACGTCGCTGTGCTCAAGGTCGGCCCGGAAGGCATCGAGTTCTATCGCGACTATTGGAGCCCGCTGACCGCTGGCCATGCGCTCGGTCAACTCGGCGAAATGGTGGCCGCGATCCAGCACGAGGAGGCGGTGTTATGAGCCAAGCAAAGAAGATTCTTGTCCTGGGCGCAACCGGCAACACGGGCGGCGCTCTGGTGCAACTGCTCAAGGCGAGCGGCACGCCCTTGCGCACCGCCGCCCGCGGCGAGTTGGCGGGCTCGCCTGATCACGTCCGCTTCGTCTGGGATGATCGCCGCACCCACGGACCTGCTGTCGCGGGCGTGGAACGCCTGTATCTTGTCGCGCCAGTCGGCGCAGCCGACCCGCCGCCGCTGGTGAAGCCGTTCCTCGCCGAAGCGCTGGCGGGCGGCCTGCAACGCGTGGTCCTGTTGAGTTCTTCGGCCGTAAAGCCGGGAGATCCGGGTCTCGGGCAGATCGACGCCCTGGTGCGTGCGACGGTGCCCGAGTGGGCAATCCTGCGCCCCTCCTGGTTCATGCAGAACTTTGTCGGCGACCACCCCTTGGCGGATGGAATACGAAGCCGGGGCGAGATCGTCACGGCCACCGGTGACGGTCGCCTGCCGTTCGTGGACGCGCGCGACATCGCTGCGACCGCGGCTGCCTTGCTGCGGGCGGACAGCATAGTCTGTTCGGAACATTTGGTGACCGGCCCGCAGGCACTGAGCTACGCTGACGCTGCGGCCTTGGTCAGCGAAATGATGGGCAGACCTGTGCGACATGTCGCGATAACGGAAGAGGCTCTGACCCAGCGCTTGATCACCGCAGGCTACGAGGCGGCGTTCGCCTCGGCCCTCGCTGGCCTCGATGCTGACATTCGCGCGGGTCGTCAGGCCCAGATCACCGATACGGTGCAACGGTTGACTGGCCAGCCTCCTCGTTCACTTCGCGATTTCATAGCGGAGCATCGCGAACTACTCGATGGCGCCTAGGGCGATGCTCGAATGCCTACCAACCTCATCTCTTGAAAAGGAAATGATCATGTCCACTGCATCGACCCCAGCTGACCACAGCACGGTCACCCGCCGCAATCCTCCGACCATGTGGGATTCCACCGCAAACGGGCATTCCCAGATCAGCATCGCCGAAGCCGGGCGCATGGCTTATCTTTCCGGCCAGATCGCCACATCCAGCGATGGCGCGCCGCTCCCAGCGAACGTACGCGCGCAGGCCGAGCGAGTTACTCTCAGCCTCAAGGCCGCTCTAGAGGAGCTTCGAGCCACGGCACGCGACATTGTCATGCTGAGACTGTACGTTGTTGACGGTACCACCGAGCGTTTCCTCGATGCTTATACCGCCGTCCAGGAATTGCTGGGTGGGGAGATGCCCAGCGTGACCGTGTTGGGGGTCCAATCCCTGTTCACGCCTGAATTGCAGGTGGAAATCGAGATGACCGTCCGCGTGCCGTGACGGAACTCAAGGGATGGGGACGAACGTCGCCGTTCCGGTTGCGCGGATGCATGTGCCGCGTAAGAGGTCGTTTCCGGGGCAACGCAAGGCGCTTCGGTGATGCAAAAGGGGTGCGAAGCGGCCGGCCGCCAAATGTCGTTCATTCAAGGTCGAGTGGCCAATCCTGGAAGCAGCCGTCCCTTCAGGTAGCGCGCTGAAGATGCTGCCGTCCGCTATGGGGAAGCGCCCATTTGTGCTATGTTCTACCTCGCGCGGGGTATGGCCGGAGAGATGCCATGACGTTTGCAACCAGAGTTCTCGTATTCCTCACAGCAGGAGTTTCCTTTGCGGTGACGCCCTCCATCGCGACGTCCCAGGAGCCCGGCGGCGCAGGCCGGGGCCAAGTCGCGCCGACTTCCCCTGCGGCTCAGCCAGTTGAACCGAAGCTAACCCAAAGCCTTTATGATCGGCTCGGCGGAATCTTTGCGATCTCGGCAGTCGTCGACCGCTTCAGCGACGCAATCATTAAGAATCCGAAGCTGAACCAGAATCCCCAGCTGGCAGCCTGGAACCGGGATGAAGCGGCGACACGGCTGCCCGGACTCAAGGTCATGCGTACGATTTGGATTGCGTCGGTAGCCGGCGG
>DATEFI010000129.1:0-3544 GCA_035280705.1 Rhizorhapis sp.
GATATTTGAAGTGCCAGAACTTGCCCTGCACCTCCTTCGTCTCCACCTCCAGGTCGGAAATGGCGGTGCGGAAACGGGGGTCCCAATTGACGAGGCGCTTGTCGCGATAAAGAAGGCCGCGATTGTAAAGCTCAACGAAAACCTTGATGACGGCCTTTGAAAAGCCCTCGTCCATGGTGAAGCGCTCATTGGCCCAATCCATGGAGGCGCCGAGGCGCCGGAGCTGGCGGGTGATCTGGCCGCCGCTTTCCTCTTTCCACTCCCAGACCTTGGCAACGAACTCCTCGCGCGTGAAATCGGTGCGCTTCTGCTGCCGCTCGGCCATCTGGCGCTCGACCACCATCTGGGTGGCGATGCCGGCATGGTCGGTGCCGACCACCCATAGCGCGTCCTTGCCGCGAAGCCGCTCATAGCGGATGACGATGTCCTGCAGCGTGTTGTCGAGCGCATGGCCGATATGGAGCGAGCCCGTCACATTAGGCGGCGGATTGACAATGGTGAAGGGCTGCGCATGCGGCCGGTCCGGGCGGAACAGCCCTTCATTTTCCCAATGCGCGTACCAGCGCGCCTCCATGGCGGCGGGATCGAAGGTCTTTGGCAATTCGTTGGTCATTCAGGCGCTTTAGCGGCTGAGCGGAGGAGAGCAAATAGGCAGGATGGTGGGAGGCGCGATTCTGTTACGACCGGGTCGAAAAGAGGGAGGTCGGCGCTTGCTGGACCTTTGGTGGGCTGAGAAGGCCAATCGATTGATCCGTCGTCTCTGCGCAGGCCCAGCTAACAAGAACTGTTGAAGGAAAGCGGGGTCCTTGCCTGCGCAGGGACGAGGGAACTCCACACGGAGCGTTCTACCGATAGCTAAAGTTGTCCCGCGGTCAGCCGGGCGATTTCCTTCGCTACCATCTTCTCGACCAGATCGGGCAGGTTCGCGTCCAGCCATTCGCGCAGCATCGGCTTCAGCATCTCGCGGACCAGCCCCTCCAGCGTATTGGGAGGTGCATCGTCCGGGCGGATCAGCAAGGCGGAAAGGGCTGCAAGCGAACTGCGGCTGGCCGCCGCCGTCTCGTTCGACAAAATTGTCTTGTCGGTCATTTCCCCACCCTCCGGTTGTGGCGGAGGCGCGAATTGTCGTGCCTCTTCATCAAATTCGGGTGCGACCGCTTCTGTCAGTTCGAGAATTCCCTCACCGGTTTCGACATCCTGTGATTCGTCTGCAGCGGAGAGATCCTGTTCGGCTGCCTTCTTGCCGGCCTTGGCGCGGACAGCCGCTCTCGACACCGATTTTCCGAGGCTTTCCCCCTCGTCGGCAATGATGCGTTTGATCGAGGAGAGTATCTCTTCCATTGAGGGTTCTCGCGTCAAATCCCCCATAATCCTGCCTCAGTCGCTGTTCAGTGGGCCCACAATGGAGTTTTGCGCAGGCGTGTCAACGGTGCTTGTCGATTGCGCCTGCGGTGCGGGATCCTCGTCCCAGTCCCAGATCCGGCCCTTCACCCGCTCGTAATTCGCGACGGGATCATAAAGGACGCCGCCGTCAAGTCCGAGGTCACGCGCCTCCGCCTTGCCCATCGCCGCCAGCAGCGTGAAGCCCGCGACATAGGCATCCCGGCGCGCCGTCACCAACAGGACCTGTGCGTTGAGATATTCCTGCTCGGCGTTCAGGATGTCCAGGATAGTGCGGGTGCCGACGCTGTTTTCCGCCCGGACCCCTTCCAGCGACAGCCGCGTCGCATCGACCGCAACCTGGCTGGAGGATATGACGGCATTGGCCGCTTGCCAGCTTGCATAGGCGGAACGGGCCTGGGCAATGACGCCCCGTTCGACTTCGATCGTCTGCTCGATCGACTGGCTTTCACGCGCCTGCGCTTGCCGCACCAGCGCACCCGGTCCGCCGCCCTGGAACAACGGAACGGTGAGTTGAGCGCCTGCCGCCGCAGTGGTTTCATGTTGCGAGCTGACGAGCGCTGAATTCATGCTGCCGAGATAATCGACATAGCCGCCGTCCGCAGTGGCGGAAACGGTAGGGAGGCGGGAGGCGCGGGCCACGCGCACGTCATAAGCCGCCGCGTCACGGGCTTTCTTGGCAGCGGCGATGTCCGGATTGTTCTCTATCGCCACGGTTACCGCCTGTTCCGGCGCGGCGGGCAGGTTGGGGAGGGGGGGCGGTGGCTGGAGATCGACCGGGGGACTGCCGACAAGGCGAATATAGTTTTCGCGGGCGGAAATAAGCTGGGCCTCAGCCGCCCGCAAATCGCTGCGCGCCACGGCCAGGCGGGATTCCGATTGGGCGATGTCGGTCCGGGTGAGGTCCCCCACTTCGAACCGGTCGCGCGTCGCCTCCAGATTGACATCGAGCGCGCGGACATTCGATTGGTTGAGGCCGACGATGGCGGTGTCGCGGATCACGTCCATATAGGCCGCCACCACCGCGCTGAAGACGCTCGCCTCTGTCCCGCGCAGATCCGCCTGACCGGCCGCCACACGGGCCTTGGCCGCTTTCACGCGGTTGGCGACGCCACCACCGCGATAAATGGGCACGCTCAGCGTCACCCCGCCTTGCACCAGACGGCGGGGCGAGGTGAAGCTGTTTTCGGAACGCTTGATGTTTTCCGTATAGGAGCCGGTCGCCCCAAGGTCAGGCAAGCCTTCGCTTCGTTCCAGCGGCACATTTTCATCGATGGCCCGCTGCCCGGACCGGGCGCCGGTCAGCGTCGGATTATTGCGGTAGGCCTTGGCCAGCGCTTCCTGCAGCGTTTCCGCTGTGGCTGGGCTGATTATCAGAATGGCAAGCGCCGCTGTCGAGGCAGTGAGGGCAATGCGGCGCTTGGTCATAGGCTCATCTCAAAAGGTGAAGCTTTTGGGCTTTTCAAAGCCGGGCAGGGGCACGGATTCACAATCGGCGAAATGGGTGATTCCGAACGCTTCCCCACTTTTGCGGCCAATCGCCAGGCGCGCGACGCCGCGATCCAAAATCGCTGCGGCCAGCCGTCCGCCATCGGCAAGCTGTTTGACGATGGCCGCAGGACTTTCCTCGACCGCGCCATCGATGACAATGAGCGAATAAGGGCCGAACTTCTTCGCGCCCTGGTTTATCGGCCCCGGCACAAGCTTCACATTGGCATAGCCCGCCAGTACCGCCTTTGCCCGTGGCAGCAGCGCTTCGTCCTCCTCCACCGCTACGACGGACGCGGCGAGTTGCGAGAGCAATGCCGCCGTATAGCCGGTGGCCGCTCCGAGCAGCAGCACAGTGTCGCTCGTTTCGACCTCAGCGGCGGTCAGCAACCGGCCAGTGGCCAGCGGCGGATTGAGCCAACGGCTTTCGGAGAGCTTCACCGGGCGGTCGATATAGGCCAGCGCCTGCCGCTCGGCAGGAAGAAAAGCCTCGCGCGCCACGGTTGCCATGGCCGCGATCACGCGGGGATCGTTGACATCGCTCGTGCGGAGCTGGCTCTCCACCATGGCGGTGCGCATCGATTTGAAATTATGCTCGGTCACGACTGGTCTCGCTTGGCATGACTGTATTGCAAATGCAATACAGTAAATGATC
>DATEFI010000130.1:0-3947 GCA_035280705.1 Rhizorhapis sp.
GCGCATATCTGGTGAAAGGACGATCGTCAAACCGGTTAAGGACGGGCGTTGGATTGTTGCGGTGGAGCGGTGCATGGTTTACCCCTGCCCCTCCAACCCTTCAGGGGGCACGGAGCCTGACCATATCATGACTGCAACAATCGCCCTTGTTGATGACGACAAAAATATCCTGACCTCGGTTTCGATCGCTCTTCAGGCCGAGGGATTCGTGACGAGAATATATTCCGATGCGGAGACGGCGCTGAAGGCTCTTTTGGATAATCCTCCTGACCTGGCGGTTTTCGATATAAAGATGCCGCGCATGGACGGCCTGGAACTGTTGCGCCGCCTGCGTGAGAAAAGTGCCATTCCGGTCATCTTTCTGACATCCAAGGATGACGAACTGGATGAAGCGCTTGGCCTTGCCATGGGCGCAGACGACTATATCACCAAACCCTTTTCGCAGCGGCTCCTGATCGCTCGCATCCGGGCCATATTGCGCCGCGCGGAATTCAGCCGTACCGCCGGAACGGAAGAGGCCGAAAGCACAGCCGAGCCCCTGGTGCGCGGGCGGCTGGAGATGGATCCCGCCCGGCATCGGGTGAAATGGGACGGAAAGGATGTGACGCTCACAGTCACCGAGTTCCTGATTCTTGAAACCCTTGCCCATCGTCCAGGGGTGGTGAAGAACCGGAACCAGTTAATGGACGCGGCCTACCAGGACGATGTCTATGTAGATGACCGTACCATCGACAGCCATATCAAGCGCCTGAGACGCAAGTTCCGGGAGGTGGATCCTGACTTCAATGCAATCGATACGCTCTATGGCGCCGGATATCGTTTCTCCGACGACTAGGGAGGGCGATCTCGCCCTGCAGTGGTCGGGCAAGCTGTCGCTCACGCGCCGCATATTGGCCGTGAACATCCTTGCGCTTGCACTGCTGGCCGGCGGCTTCTTCTATCTGGACAGCTACAGGACCCGCATTGTCGACGCCCGGCTTGAGCAGAGCGAAAGGGAATTGACGCTGCTTGCCCTTAGCCTGGAACGCGCCCCAAGGGATCGCTGGAATGGCCTGATTGCGGTCTATTCGCGGCAGACCTATGACAGGATACGCCTCTACGATGCCAGTGGAAGGCGCATTGCCGACAGCTTCGCCATGAACGCTCCCCGCTACCACCTTAGGGACCCGGAAAGCGAATCCTGGGAACGCAAGATCGCACGGGCGCTGGACAAGATCATCGACCACATCGTCTGGGCGGAACTGCCCCCCGACTTCGCCGAGCCGGCAATAGACACCGCTCAAAAATGGCCTGAACTGGTAAAGGCTGAGAGCAGCGGAAAGGGCCAGTCGGTCTTCCGCTATGCCCCCGACCGCACTCCGATGATTTCCGCCGCCATTTCGATGGGCCCGGGGCAGCCTGCTCTGCTAGCCACCGAAAATGCGCGGGACATTACCCGCATCGTCCGCGCCGAACGTTTCCGGCTGGGTGTCGTGCTGGCCGTGGCATTTCTTATTTCGATCCTCTTGTCGCTGTTCCTGGCCCGTACGATCGTGCGCCCGTTGCGGCGGCTGGCCCGTGCTGCCGTGCGGGTGCGCCTGGGCCGGGCGCGGGAGGTTACCGTGCCCCGCCTTCCCTCACGGCAGGACGAGATCGGCCTCCTCGCCCGTGCCTTGTCGGACATGAGCCATGCGCTGCGCCAGCGGATCGACGCGACCGAAGCTTTCGCGGCCGATGTCACTCACGAACTTAAAAATCCCATTGCTTCCTTGCGGTCGGCGCTTGAAGCGCTGTCCACCGTCGAAGCGCCTGAGCTGAGGGCGCAGCTTATGGACATTGCGCAAGATGATGTCCGCCGCCTGGACCGGCTGGTCACCGATATCGCGGAGGCCTCCCGCGTGGATGCCCAGCTCTCCCGCGCCAAATTTCATGCGGTCGACCTTGGCCTCACCATCGAGAAGCTGGTCGCTGGCCGGGAAGCCCGCGGAATACCGCGCGACATCCGGCTTGCGTTCGCCCGCCCGCGCAAGGGCGTCGCCGTCGTACTGGGCGATGAACAGCGCCTGCTCCGCGTGATCGAGAACCTTGTGGACAATGCCATTTCCTTTTCGCCTTCGGGGAGCCTGGTGCAGATCATTGCCACGCGGGTCGACGATGATGTCCTGATCAGCGTGGAGGACGAAGGACCAGGCGTGCCGGAAACCGAGCGCGAAACCATCTTCCGCCGTTTCCACAGCGTTCGGCCCACTGACGAGGAGTTTGGCAAGCATAGCGGCCTTGGCCTCGCCATCGCCCGGTCGATCGTGGAAGGACATCATGGCACGATCAGCATTGGCGATCGCCACGACCAGGCCCATGGCGCCCGCTTCGAGGTTCGCCTGCCGGCCGCCGGCACCGTGGTGGCCGAGGAAGCCATTGCGTGATGCTTCCCCGCCAAAACGAAACGATCCTTTAACCTGGGACCATCATGCACTAGACAAGTCGGGGAGCTTGTTCATGGCCGTCTTATCTTCCGAAACATTGCATTGCAGCACGGTCGCTATCGGCGGCCGCGCCGTGATGATCGAGGGCCGGAGCGGCAGCGGGAAATCCGACCTTGCCCTTCGGCTCATCGATCGCGGAGCGAAGCTGGTCAGCGACGACTATACGATAGCGTGCCGGAAGGGACCGTTGCTCCTTGCATCGCCACCCCCGGCCATTGCGGGCAAGATCGAGGTGCGCAGCCTGGGCCTCATCGAAATCGAGCATGTCACCGACCAGCCCGTGGCCTTGATCGTCCAGCTTTTCGATGCCGTCGACCGCATGCCGCCGGATCCTGAGCGCCGGGTCGTTGCAGGTATTTCGGTGCCGGTCATCAAGATCGCACCGATGGAAAATTCAGCCCCCATAAAGGTTGAACTGGCCATGAAAAGCTTTGGCCTGGACGTTGGGGCGAATGGCTAAGATCAAGAAACCCAAGACTATTCTGCTCGTCTCCGGACTTTCCGGCGCAGGCAAGTCGACGGCGCTGCGGACGCTGGAGGACATGGGATGGGAAGTGGTCGACAACCTGCCGCTTCTGTTGCTGGACCGTCTGCTCGATGCGCCTCTGCCCGCCGGAACGGAGGATATCGGTCGTCCGCTGGCGCTCGGTATCGATAGCCGGACGCGCGGATTTGACGCCGCGGGCATCGTCAATCGAATCAAGAAGCTGCGAACGGCCGAAGGTTATGATGTCGGCACATTGTTCCTGGATTGCGGAGGAGCCGAGCTTGAGCGCCGCTATTCCGAAACCCGCCGCCGCCATCCCCTCGCGCAGGACCGCCCAGCCGCTGACGGCATTGCCCGGGAACGCGAACTGACTGAGCCGCTGCGGCGGTGGGCGGATCATGTCATCGACACCACCAATCTCTCCCCCAACAGCCTCCAGCAGGAAATTCGCAGCCGCTTCGGTCTGGGGAAAGTAACGGAACCGGCGCTGACGGTGCTCTCCTTCGGCTTTGCCCGAGGCGTTCCCCGCAATGCGGATCTGGTGTTCGACATGCGGTTCCTTCGCAATCCGCATTGGGATCCGGAGCTTCGTCCCTTGACTGGCCTCGATGCCGCCGTGGGTGCCCATATCGCTGCGGATCCGTCTTATGAAGGCATTGTGGCGCAGATCGAGCAGCTTCTCCTTACCCTCCTTCCCCGCTATCATGAGGAGGGGAAAGCCTATGTTACCATTGCCTTTGGTTGTACGGGGGGACGTCATAGATCGGTACATGTCGCCGAACGGGTCGCCCAAAGCTTGCGTCAAGCCGGTTTTTCGCCCACGGTCAGCCACCGCAATCTTGAATCAGCGCCACTCGACGCGCTTGAGAACCGGCCTGAAGACGAAAACGATGCAGCAGGATAAGTTGATCAGATGATTGGTTTGGTTTTGGTCACGCATGGTTTTCTGGCGAAAGAGTTCGTCATCGCCATGGAACATGTGGTGGGCCCTCAAAAGG